>CAYSZA010000368.1:0-2545 GCA_964435275.1 uncultured Methanosarcinales archaeon
CCATGCTTTATATTGGGGAGCATGTAGGCACAGGAAAGGGGAACCTGGAAGTCGATATTGCAGTAGATCCGCTTGAGGGAACAAACCTTACCGCAGACGGCAGCCCTGGTTCGGTTGCAGTCATGGCAATGGCTGAAAGAGGCGGAATTTTCCACGGGCCTGATATTTACATGGACAAGATCGTTGTAGGACCGGATGTAGTGCGCTATGAGGAAGATCATCCCGGTGAAAAAATTGATCTGGATGCCCCTGTGAGGCACAACCTGGAGATCGTTGCAAAGGCTCTTGGAAGGAGTATTGAAGAGCTTGTTGTCGTAATTCTTGACCGGCCCAGGCACGCCCAGAAAATAACCGAGATTCGGGAAGCAGGCGCCCGCGTAAGGTTGATCAGTGACGGAGACCTTATGCCCGGGGTCGCAACTGCTGTACGAGGGTCAGGCATTCATATGGTAATGGGTGCAGGCGGGTCAGGCGAAGCCGTACTCACAGCGGCTGCAATCAAGATCCTTGGCGGAAAAATCATTGCAAGGCTTGTGCTTCCCACGGTTGCAAATGGAAAAAGCCAGGAAAAGATTGATGAAGAAATCGAAGAGAAAATGCCAAGGCTCGAAAAAATGGGAATTACTTTTGAAAACCTTAACAATATCCTTGATACCGATAAGCTCGTGCCAGGCAATGATGTGATCTTCTCAGCAACAGCCGTAACCCCAGGTCATTTCCTGCGAGAAGTTAATCTGTTCGGCAGCGGAGACGCAAGAGTACACACGGTCTCGATGGGTGCATCCGGAGCTGTCAGGTTTACGGACAGTATTTATATAAAGGATAAGAGGGAGACTCCTCTCTACCTGTAAATCCTTTTTTCCTTCTTTTTTGAATTACAGAATAAAAAACATAAAATTTAGAGTCAGAGTATGAAAGTTTATCTTGAAAGTTTTGGCTGTTCGGCAAGCCAGGCATCAGCCGAGATTATGAAGGCGAGCATCCAAAGGCTCGGGCACGAACTGCTGGGTCCCGGGACTGTCGACAAGGCAGAAGTGTATATTTGCAACTCCTGCACGGTAAAATACACCACCGAACAAAAAATCCTCCACAAGCTCCGCAGAATGGGTGAGCTGGGCGTGCAGGTCATTGTTTCAGGCTGTATGCCCGAGGTGCAGCTTGAGGATATTCTCCACGCAAATCCAGAAGCCCATATCCTGGGAGTAAATGCAATTTCCCGGCTTGGCGAGCTTCTTTCCTCAATCGAGCAGGGAAAAAAGAAAGGTTTGCCTGCACGTCTTGAATTCAAGACCTCAGAACCCCTGGGCTTCCTCAATGTTCCACGTGAGCGTGCCAATTCGAATATACACATCTGCCAGATCTCCCAGGGTTGCAATTTCGCCTGTTCCTACTGCATTGTAAAACATGCAAGAGGCAAACTGCGCTCCTTCCCGCCGGATGAGATCATCGAAGATATCCGCGCAGCTGTTGCGGATGGTTGCAGGGAAATCTGGCTAACCTCCCAGGACGACAGCCAGTACGGAATGGACACAGGGGTCAAGCTTCCGGAACTCCTGCGCATGATCTCGGAGATTCCAGGAGACTTCAAGGTAAGGGTCGGGATGATGAACCCTTTCTCTGTCCTTCCTATCCTTGATGACCTTGTAGATGCTTTTGATTCAGACAGGATCTTCAAGCTCCTCCACCTTCCTATCCAGTCCGCTTCCCATTCGGTTCTGAAGAGAATGAACCGCCTTCACAAAATGGATGCAGTGGACACAATCATTAAAAAATTCCGCTCCCGTTTCGAAGACCTCTCTCTCTTTACCGACATAATTGTTGGCTTTTGCGATGAAACCGATGAGGACTTCAAAGAAACTGTCGAATGGATACAGGAATACCGCCCTGAAAAAGTCAACATCTCAAGATATTCTCCCCGCCCGCACACGAAGGCCTTTTCCTTCAGGAATCTTGATTCCCGTATTTCCGTTCAGCGCTCCCATGAACTGCACAAAGTCTGCGAGCAGATCAAGCTTGAGTCCAAGCAGGCAATGATTGGCTGGAAAGGCCGGGCCTTTGTCTCGAAATATACGGAAATAGGAGACCTTCTCACCCGTACTGACTCTTATCGCCCGGTTGTCATAAGCGGCTCAAATCTAAAACCCGGCCAATATGCTGATGTGGAAATTGTCGCTGCAAAGCCCGGATATTTCCTTGGAAAACTTATCAATCCAGTGTCCGAGCTTTGAGTTCTCCTTCTCAGTCGCGCTTTTTTCCGGCTATACATTTTTATTTTTGAAATACGGACTGCTGAATTCATAATCTAAGATTTTTTTTCGCAGGTTATGAATTTATATAATATCCTTTGTATATAAACTCTTGATATAATGAATTGTATATGGACATGGCATCCTTCGATTTGAATAATAACCTGTGATTTGAATACTGATATGTGACTTGAATAATGGAACAATGATGTGCGACTTGAATACTGACATGTTATTTGGAATCGCAGGCTCTGACTGTGATTTTGATAAACAGCTTTTTGCCGTATTTCTTTAATCTA
>CAYSZA010000369.1:0-2517 GCA_964435275.1 uncultured Methanosarcinales archaeon
CTGTCTTCAGAGTCAGCATTTCCATCACCGTTAAAGTCCCAGTTTACAGAAATTGTATTTTCCGAACTGTCGTTAAACTGCACAGTTAGAGGAGCAAAGCCCTCACTGACATTGCTGCTGAAGTTTGCAACAGGAAGTACTGCTTCTGGTTTTTCTGAAACATTTATTGTAACGTTCGCTACTGCGTTAGTGTAGTTTGCAGCATCTGTGGGTGTGAAATCAGCGTTCAAGGTCTGTGTACCTGTACCGAGGACAGTTCCTGAGAGAGGAGTATAGATAAACTCTCCATCCACAGAAGAAGATGCGTTTAATTGAGTTTCACTCAGGGGAGTTCCATAGACAATGTCAGCAGGATTACTCCAGGTTATTGAAGGTATAGTTTTATTCACGGTTAATGAAACACTACCTGTAGCCGTGGTATAATTTGTTGAGTCTGCAGGTGTGAAGGTGGTCTGTAAGGTTTGAGTACCAGCTCCCAGAATGGTTCCAGAAACAGGATTATAAGCAAAACTACCAGGAACGGAAGCTGAAGCATTTAGTTGAGTCCCGCTTAAAGCTGTTCCATAGTCTATGTCAGCAGGTTTACTCCAGGTAATTGCAGGAATCGGTTTCAGCACATTAATTGTAGCTGACTTTGAGTTTGAAATTTGTCCCTTAGTTGCTTTTAGGGTAACGGTATAATTTCCTGCTACAGAGTAAGTATGCACTGGATTTTGCTCGGTTGAAGTAGTTTCGTCTCCAAAGTTCCAGTCCCATTTGTTTGTGTTTTCTGAACTGTCGTTAAACTGAACAGATAGAGGAGCATAACCCTCACTGACATTGCTGCTGAAGTTTGCAACAGGTGTAGCAGGTGCGGCTACCCCTATTACGGAGCTTAGTGTGAGTATAATCATAGCTATTAACAAGGTGATTATCAGTCTACCCATCTTAATTCTCCTTTAATCGATTCACTTAATTTTCAATGTAAACTAAAATTCAGGGCTTACTTGGATGAACCACAAAAAAATAGCTAAAAGATCAAACTGCTCAAACAAGTGCAAATTCTCACAAATCCAAATCTGCTTTGTATTAATGCCAACATAAGTAAGTCCTAAAAACAATCATATACTTTTTTAACTAATTTACATAGTTGAATTAAACAATATAAAGATATTGGATCAGATTGAACACATAAAACTATGAAATTTACAAAGATTAGAAGCCAATATTTGGAGTTACTTGGTAAATGAGCAGGAATTTAATGTAATTTTTAAAAAAATCGAGAACGTATACTATACTAATATGACAGTTTTGATGCAAATAGTCAATCTGGCTTAGCATATTCTGAGTGAAGTTTTTGTGTTTGGGCTTACAAGTATCCAGATATCCAGACTCTTGACTTTTAGCTAACCGGTATATACATTCAGCTAATATCCCCATACACCAGGCCAATACTACCGGATCCAGGACCTTATTGCCTTTATTATGTGAATGAAATTCGGTTACTTAATTCGTTTTTAACGCAGGAACTGTACATAGGAACTGTACATTATACACAAAGGACTCGATGAGTACATGGCTGATCCAATGGGTAATACGAATAGGATAAGATAATTTAAGCAAAACAAGAATTAATTAAAAACAAGAATTGATTAAAATAGTGTGAGAGGTGCGATTCGAACGCACGAACTCCTACGAGAATAGGCTCTGAGCCTATCGCCTTTGGCCTGGCTTTTGCTAAGCTGAGAAGAGATGCATGGTATTAGCTGTAGTCTCGTATCGCAGCAGTTACATTAGGTAAATTCTACACGAATAACTTTTCAAGACTTGAACGCTCCTAATGTAATTCTTATTGTAGTTGGAAAAACATGACGACGATGTTTACGGGAGTTCTATAGCTTTTTCACCGCGTCTGATCAATTTCGCGTCTGATCAATTCGGATTTTCCCATATTCTGTTCCCTTAGACTTTATTAAATTATTGTTGCCAAACTCTACTAGTATTTTGCTGACCATTCTTTTTCCTTTCATTTATGATCTGGAGTTGCTTTCTATAGCACAACCTCTTGATATTTTTCTTTGAAAACTATATATTTATATAGTTCTTTTGCCCATAGTTTCCTTACTGTTGTAGACTAACCTTAACAATCAGAAACAAGGGGAAACAGTTTTTTGACTCAAGAATGTTCTGATGAATCAGGCGAATCGGATCGTGACCGTAGTTTCTTGTGTTTTTTTGGACTGCATAAATGGAAGCGAAAAAGCGGGGCATTGTGCTTTTTGCCAAAAGTGCTCGAAAAACGCTATGAGTGCATACGCTGTGGCAAATACAAGGTGATGTTTGAAAGGGAAAACAGCTCTTACAGCCTTCCTGCTGGCAGATCTTAACTGCAAAGGATATACAGCCTCTTTATTTTTTATCTTGATTTTTTATTTCATTTTGTTTTCTCCTCTTATTTTCTCTTCTTATTTTCTCCTCTTATCTCTCCGTTTACTTTTTCTCTTTTTCCAACTATTTTCCTGATGTCCTTTTCCTTGC
>CAYSZA010000370.1:0-2514 GCA_964435275.1 uncultured Methanosarcinales archaeon
TTGGAAATAAAGAAATTTACTTTAGCTTAATCGGGCTAGAAATAATTCTGAAAATCACTTCAATAAATGATAGTCTGAAAAATAGTCTGAAAAATAGTCTGAAAAAAATCAGATAGAAGCTGAAAAAAGTTACATTTTAACAATGAATTAACTTCGAAACTGAACATATTTTATTTGGACGGTTGTAGTGTGGAAAGCAGAAGATATGTAATGATACTGTTTACATTAATTTTTTTAATTAGTATAGCTATTGCAGGCAATGGGGCAGCTGCAACCGAGTTTATTGTGCATAAAGGGGAGTCAATACAGACTGCTCTGGACAATTCAAAATCAGGGGATACTATAATTGTAGAACCTGGGACTTATAATGAGCAGATTTCTACGTATACTAATGACCTTAGAATTTTATCCCGCTCAGGGAATCCTGATGATACGATAATTGAGGGATCAGGGCTTACTATCTGGGCATCGAATGTTACTTTAAAGGGCTTTACTTTAAAAGGCACTGACGAATCAACCGGAGTCGCAGTTATCAACAGAATAGGCAAGTGTAAGATTGAAAATAATAAAATATTGAATTATGTATCTGGCATTGAGATACCGACTGGTAATAAATTAAATTCAGTAAATAACAATGAGATTTCTAACTGTAAAAATGGAATTACCATATCTGAAGGCTTAACAAATACGGTAAATAACAATAAAATTCAAGACTGCCAGAATGGAATTGCCTTCAGAGAAGGTAGTGGAAATACCATAAGTAACAATGAAATTTCAGATTGTCAGGACGGAATTACCTATCTGGAAGGCTTTGAAAACATAATAACTGGAAACGAGATATCGAACTGTGCAAACGGAATTAGTACGGGGAATGGGGATGCAACCTTAATTGAGAACAGAGCCAGGATAGAAAAAAATACGATTACAAAAAACGATGTAGGCATTAGTGTAAACGGCGGCGGCGGCTATGCCGTTGAAGGCAACACAATAAGTTTGAACAAAAAAACAGGTTATGAAGATTATTCTACCGGTACAAACATAATTTACAACAATTACTTCAACAATATTGTTAACGCAAAATTAGGGAGCTACTCAAGATATGGGTCCCCAGGCGTCTGGAATACTGCCAGAACAGCAGGAACTAACATCATAGGCGGCCCTTATTTTGGGGGGAACTATTGGGCAACACCTTCAGGGAGTGGTTTTTCCCAGACTCATACAGATACCAATGGAGATGGAATATCCGAGACGTATTATTCTCTAAATGGAGTAAACATTGACTATCTGCCCCTTGTTACTGCTCAAGTGCTGGAGCCTTTGCTTCCTACCGCAAATTTCAGCACCAATATAAATATAGGCCAGGCTCCTCTTTCGATTCAATTTACGGATTTCTCCCAAAACGCAAACGTGAGAAACTGGGACTTTGGAGACGGAAATAGATCAAACGAGCAAAATCCGGCGCATACCTACTATGCAGCAGGAGACTATACGGCTAACCTGACTGTAACAAATCAAAATGGCACGGATTCAAAACTTGTCACGATAACTGTTTTAGAAAAAGTAATTCCCATAGCTAATTTCAGTACTAATATCACTGAGGGCCCTGCACCTCTTTCGGTCCAGTTTACCGACCTTTCCCAAAATGAAACTTTAAGGACCTGGGATTTTAACAATGACGGAGTCAGCGATTCTTTTGAAGAATCAATTGTTTATGTTTACACGGTTCCTGGAAATTATACAGTTAACCTCACTGCAATCAATGAGAACGACACAGCTTCAAAATACGGTACAGTAAATGTCACAGAAGAAAGTGGAAATAATTCTGAAGATAACGAAAGCTCCGGTGAAGAGACAGACGGAGGAACTCACAGCAGCAGTGGTGGAAGTTTAGGGATATCTCGTGAGTCTGCAAAGAATATTGAAGTAAAAGAAGTAGCAGAAGCATTTGTGACAGAGGGAAAAAACATAAAATTCAACTTTGAAAAGAATATAACCTGTGTCGTATATGTGAGCTTCAATGCAAAAAAAACCGCTGGTGAAACTGTAGCTATTGTTGAGATGCTAAAAGGAAAGTCTTCTCTGGCCTCAAGTCTGCCTCCTGATAATGTTTATAAGTTTTTTAATATATGGATTGGAGACGGTAGATTTGCAAGCTCAAAGAATATTGAAGATCCAGTAACCTGCTTTAAGGTAGAAAAATCCTGGCTGAAAAATAATAGCATAGATCAGTCTTCAATTGTTCTGAACAGATATAGCGACAAACAATGGAGACAGCTTCCAATCAATCTGCTCAAAGAAGATAATAAGTATCTGTATTTTACTGCCAGTGTCCCGGGATTCTCTTCTTTTGCTATAACAGGGAAAGGGAAAGGCACTCAAGGAAATAAGACTGAAATGGGGCTTGAACCTGACAAAGGAACAAATAGCCAGCATAATAGAGAAGATAATGGGTTAGAAGGCGAACAAGAAGGAATTAAGAGTACACCAGGCTTTGAGATAGGATATGGAGTGGCC
>CAYSZA010000371.1:0-2513 GCA_964435275.1 uncultured Methanosarcinales archaeon
TCGCGGCTAGTTTATACTCTTGTGGGCGTGGCTGGAGTCTACCTGATAAAGAGATACAAGGAAAAACATCTGGCTATGAAAAAGCAGGAAGAGGCAAAGGGCGAGCACAAATATAGCGGCAAGCAATACAGTTGGAGTGGAATCCAACAGTAAAATATGGGAATTGCCTTCTCAATCGGATTTACTTAGAACGTGTTCTTGAATAACATCCTGAATAATATGTACTTGTAACATCAGGTACATATTAACCTTTTTAAAACTCTTTAGGAAAAAGTTTAAGCAAAAGCAAAAATAAACAAGAAATAAGAACAGTGTGATAAAATAATAACAGTCTCATATTAGATGTCTTATCGGTAAGCTTTTTAGAAAAAAGCTTAACCAAAAAGTAAGAACCGTATACGATTTGGTAATATTATCGAGCATCGGATACGTTTTTGTTTGGACTATAAGAGCCCCGGGTGAATTTTAAAAGGAATTATAGATTACAATTCCATGTAAAGCTTTCTTAGCATAAGTGCATCCTGTTCAAGAACCGGGCTTTCAAGTATCACCCGCCCTCGGGCTTTGAATTCTTTTAAGGCTTTCATAAGTTCGGGGTAGTTTAAGTCCGACTCTTTCAGGTTCAGATGCTTCTTTTCCCCGTTAGTGCCGTATTCTACTCCTGCGACATGTATATGCATATTCGAAAGCCCTTCTTTTCCAAGGCTTTCCTCGACCCGGGAGAGAATTTCCGTGAACTCTAAGTAGGAATTTTCCTTTCCTTCTCTTGCGTGCAGATGGCAAAAATCAAGGCAGGGAAGAACTCCTTCGATTTCTGCACTCAATGCAAGCACTTCTTCAAGCGTTCCGAACTGCGTACGCTTGCCCATAGTTTCAGGGCGGAGGACTGCAGGAATTCCTTCGTTCCGAAGCTGCCCGGTAAGTTCTTTCAGGGCTTTTGAGATGCTCTCGAAGGCATCCCGTTTGTGGCTTTGCTGATAGAAGCCAGCATGCAGCACAACGGATTCGGCTCCGCAGAGGCTGCCTATCCTTGCGGCCTGGTAAATCCTTTCAAGGCTTGCCTTTAATTTTTCTTCTTCATAAGAATTCAGGTTGATATAGTATGGTGCATGAACACTAAGGACTACCTCTTCTTTCTTTGCAGTCTCCAGGACGTTTTTTGCCCCTTTCTCGCCCATGCGCACTCCCTGGACAAACTCAAGCTCCATGCAGTCAAGGCCGAGTTCCCTGATCCGTTTGATCCCTGAGATGCTGCTTGTTCCTTTTGTGCTTCTCGGGATTCCTCCGGTTCCAAAAAGCAGTTGTTTTGAGGGCATTTTCATATATCCTTTCAGAAAATTCCCGCGAATTCCTTTAGCTGCTTTGCCCTCTCAGGAGACAGCTTTTCGGAAACTACTGCAACCAGCTCTTCAAGGTCTTCATCCACCATAGATTGAACATCTTCTTTCCCTTCCAGCGCAAGCCCTACAAGGTAATCGAGTTCCTCAGGGTTCAGCCTCTCCAGTCTCTTCCTGAAATCTTCAGAGGACTCGGCAAACTTGTGTGAGACCGGGCGCAGGATAAAGGGAAACTGGTGCCCTGCTTCCCTGGAAGTTAACCTTCCCCCTGCCTCAGGAGCAAGCTTGTTAAAAATCTCAATATCCTTTCGTGTAAATTCTCTGGGCATACTATCACTTTATAATTCTGTCCTGATTTATAGCTGTTTTAATATAAATACTGCTGGAGTGGCAATGTTTAGTTCTCTACTTTCTTTTTCAGTTAAAAACGCAGGTCAAGCGGGCGAGCGCTTGTGCAGATCAAGAGGTTGAACGCTTGCGCAGATTAAGCTGGCGAGCGTTTACGCAGATTAAGCAGATGAACTCTTGAAGTGGGGCAGTTCAATGCTTGATATTCTTTTTCAGTCTTCCGTGACTGTCAATTTCACCTTCTGCAATTCTTGTTGAGGAAATGGGAATTCCGTCCTCAGCCATTACATATTCAACATATACGATTTTCAGGGGCTTTTTTCCTCTTTCTTCCCTGATACGGTTGATTTTGAGGGCGACCGGATATGTCTCAGGAGAGACGATTATAAAGTCGAAGTCATCTTCGAGAGTAGGACCATAGGGGTCATTCAGCTTTGTAATCTCATACCTTTCATCCGGGAATCCCCTTTCTTTTATGTACTGCAGCAGCCGGATCCTCCTTTTTTCATAGTTATCGACGCTGTGGCTTTTACTCAGCATTTCGTCCGAGGTAAGCCCTATGTGGACTTTTCCGTCCTCTGCTATCTCAAATGCTTTTTCAATCATTTTGGCGTGGCCGTCATGAAAATACTGAAACGTACCGCCGACTGCGACCTTTGGCATGATGGGTGATAATCCACCAAGTAAAAAGAAGTTTTGGTTTTTTTCCGGCTTTCCGGGAATTTTCACATTTTTTTCTCTCTTTTCTCTCTTTCTTTTCACCTTCTTTTCTATTTCTTTTTACCTTTTATCGCCTTCTCTTTACTTTCTTTTCATCTTCTCTTTACT
>CAYSZA010000372.1:0-2491 GCA_964435275.1 uncultured Methanosarcinales archaeon
TTAAAATAACTTTTTTCGGTAATGTTTTTTGTTTATACTATTGTTTCATAGTTTAGTACTTTTGTTACGCTCAAACTGCTTTCAAACTTTGTCCGCTTAGATTAGACTATTTTTAGGAGATAATGCTTTCAGAAATTTTGATAATTCCTTGGCTTCAACAGTTGCCTATTTACTCTTTACAAGCAATACTCTTATAGACAACTATTCAAAATTAGAATTTTATCTTCAGAAACTGATCAATTAATATACAAATTTCCAAGGTCAATTGGTTATCCAGTGATTTTGAAAACATAATTTGGATAAATTAGAAGGAAATTTTTGATACATACTATTTTTTGAAGCATTTAGATAAATAAGTCAATAAATATAGTTTTAAGTTTTACCTACACGAGTCCACTTAGATTAATGTCCTTGAGGTGCTGGAAGTTTTTGCTCTTTATCAGGGCTTTGGTCGTCCGTTATTATGCAGTTGATGTTCTCATGATTAATTTTCCAGTGCTAGAAATACCTTATATTTCGTGAATCAAGCATGCTATTAACCTTACTGATTGCAAAAAAGGTATGTGTGCCACTAAAAGTGTTTTGGAAATAACATCAACTAACTAATAGTGCACGACCAGGGCTTTTTTACGGATAAATTCATGCATATTTTAAAAGGGTAGATGCAGAAGCATCGCCCTTATTCGTAGATCTGCTGTGCCAGATAATTCTGGACACCTATCTGGTTGATCTGGTCAAGTTGGGCCTCGATCCAGTCGATATGCTCTATTTCTTCCTTCAGGATCGACTCAAGAAGAACCTTAGTGTCGTTATCTCCGAGCTCAGCTGCCAAACGGATGCCTTTATTGTAGCCTTGGATAGCCCCTTCTTCCGCCCAGTGGTCATGATCATGCATTTTCGGTACTTGGTCGCCGATGCGAATTTCGCTCAGATTGCTGACTATGGGCTTCCCTTCGAGGAAAAGAATGCGTTCGATCAGCTTTTCCGCGTGTCTCATTTCGGTAATGGCCCGCTTCTCGATTACGTCGCCCAGCCGGTCATAATTCCAATTTTCACACATCTCGGCATGGACAAAGTATTGGTTGATAGCGGCCAGTTCATCTGCCAAACGGGCGTTTAGACAATCGATTAGTTTCTGATCTCCTTTCAAACATATACCCCCTTGCAAAAGAAATTACAGTTTTTATATTTATACTTAAACTTTACAATAAGTTTTTACATATTGATTAGCTCTTAAAGATGTTATTAATTCATATTTGGTTGAACATAACCTTGGAACTGTTAGCATTAATACCTTCACTTCCACATAAAAAGTATCTTGACGGTCACAGAGCCCGCAACCACAACGTGTATTTTTCTAATTTTTCTCTCACAGTTCTGGTAACTTTTGTTGCTAGAATATTTCTCCTGTTGGCAAGATTTAAAATTTACATTTTTTTACCTGAACAGGTAACGTTATTGTATAGGTTTCGGCCCTGTCTCCCCAGAGTATTATGGGGCACATGTTATATAAACAAACCGAATATAAATAGACGATCTGTTAATAAAATAGGAATCCTTGATCTACAAAAAGTCTGTGGAAGGTTAAGTTTCAATCTTCAGACGCCGGATACGTAATAGATCTTTTTCGAGTACTGGAGTAATTCATCACTCAATTATTTTCTGGATTTTGATTCCTCGCGTATTATAAAAGTATCTGAAATTGTTAAATATCATGAGGTCTTTAATTATTTGTGAGGGATATTTATGAGCGGTCAAGATATTGGAGACATGTTTGACTATAAGCTTGAAAAGTGGGTTCTAGGGATAGATGAGTGCGCGTTTGAAAATTTAAGAGGTATTGGAAAAAGCAAGTCCCTGCGTCAATATCTTATCGAGTCAGTTGACAGTTGGGCAAATAAAAAAGAGCCACTTTTGACAGATGAATTTATTTTAAATATATGCGATTTTATTAAAAGCGAAAACGAAGGCCTTTATTATCGTTTGATGAGTAAGTGCGCCCTAAAGGGAATAAGTCCAGGTGAAGCTATATTTGAAGCACTGGGTTTGCTGACCTGTGGAACAGTAAGTGAGCAACAGTGCAGAGAGGTTAGAGACCTCTGAGATGTGAC
The DNA here is from genome assembly GCA_964435275.1 of uncultured Methanosarcinales archaeon. Lineage (GTDB taxonomy): Archaea > Halobacteriota > Methanosarcinia > Methanosarcinales > Methanosarcinaceae > Methanosarcina. The sequence continues at coordinate 2,112 of CAYSZA010000372.1, forward strand.
GCTTTACTATATCTTTATATTCTTCAGGCTGAAACTCGATAAGTTTCAGCATTTTGATTTTCTGTAGTTTCGAATATCCTGTTTATCCTGAAAAACAGGATTTCATTTTTTGATAAATTATTTAAAATAAAAATCAAACGTATGATTATTGGGGGTGACTTATGGGTTACGTTGAAACTTGGAAAGAGGTTATGCAAAGACCTTCTGATTTTTACAGAAGAATGCCAAGGACCGGGGGATATGCTGATCCACTTACCTTTGCAGCAATTAGCTTCATCATATATGCGCTTTTGACCGCACTTTTAACTGCACTTTTTGGTCACGGAATGATGGGCGGCATGTACGGCGGGATGTACGATGGAATGTACAATGGAATGTAC
>CAYSZA010000373.1:0-2486 GCA_964435275.1 uncultured Methanosarcinales archaeon
GTGTTCGAGCCGACTATCATGGCATCGGGCTGATAACTGCTCAGGATTTTGTAGTGAACTTCAAGATTTGCTTCAAAGCCTGTCGTGGAACCATCGAGACTTATACTGTTGTGAATAACCAGTTTCGGTATCATACTATCCCCTGAATTTCTTATTTCCCTTATTGAGTTTCCATTAATCCCTTTAATGCTGGATAGCTACTTTAATTAGTCAGAGTGAGCTTTTGTTTCTATTGAAGCTTCCATTAAATATCGAATAGCTTATTCTATATTGGAATGTATTTAATCTGGATGCATACTGTGGAATTTCAAAGCGTATCAAAGTCTTTCTCAGAAAAGAATATCATCCGGGAGATCTCATTTTCAGTGAAACGGGGAGAAATCTTCGGGCTTCTTGGGCCAAACGGGGCAGGAAAGACGACACTTATCAGGCTTCTTCTTGACATTCTCAGGCCGGATTATGGGAAAATACTTGTTTTTGGAAGCCTCCTTAGCCCGGCTGCAAAAGACAAAATAGGATATCTGCCTGAGGAAAGGGGATTGTACAGGAAAACAGTACTTATGGACACGCTGGTCTATCTTGCACAGCTTAAGGGCACGCCAGAAAAACAGGCTTATTTAAACGCCGAGTTCCTTCTTAAGTCCCTGGACCTATATCAATATAAAAATAAGAAAATTGAAGAACTTTCCAAAGGAATGCAGCAGCAGGTTCAGTTCCTTTCCGCAATCATCCATGAGCCTGAGCTTGTAATCCTTGATGAACCGTTTTCCGGGCTTGATCCAGTGAGTACGAAGACCGTTAAGACCAGAATCCTCGAACTCAGGGCCGCAGGAAAAACAATAATCCTCTCCACGCATATGATGGAACAGGCCCAGATACTCTGTGACAGGATCCTTATGATCAATAAAGGCAGGAAAGTACTTTACGGCCCTGTAGATGAGATCAGGAGAGAGCAAGGGAAAAACACTCTGATTGTGGAATTCGCAGAAAAAGGAGATTTGAATGCAATTAGGGAAATCTCCGGTATAAAGAAAGTAATAGAATCCGGAAAATCGGTTGAAATCTTTCCTGAGGAAGGTGTAAACACACAGCTCATTCTTGAAGAACTTGTCCGGAAAGCAAATCTCCTGCGGTTTGAGCAGGCGCTCCCTTCCCTGAATGAAATCTTTATTGAGACTCTGGAGAGTGCTGCCAATGAGTAATTTTCCAGGAAAAATCTTTATCGTTGCCAGGCACGAGTTCGTGAAAACAGTAAAGCGTAAAGAATTTCTTTTCATGACCTTTCTTTTCCCTCTCCTGTTTGCAGGAATCAGTCTTCTTCCTGCAGTATTTTCAGGTATGGATCCGGTTGAAGACCAGATAATAGGTTACATTGATATGACCGGTTATCTCGGATTTCCAGAATCAGTCCGAAGTGAAGGCTTTTCTTTAGGATCTTCCGGGACAAAAACCTCAGTTATGCAATTTGTAATGTACAGGGAGATTTCCGATGCAAGGCAGGATTTACAGGCAGGCCGGATTTCTTCCTATCTTGTAATTCCCGAAAACTTTCTTGATACCGGGATAATTGAACTGTATAGTCTTGAAAAGGAAACGCCTGTGTCAAACCTCGAATTGTCCGTAGAACTCTCGGATATTGTTATTACCTCACTTCTTAAGGACAAAGTTGATGAACGGATTATCAACAGGGTTCGAGATCCGGTCAACCTGAGGTTTTATAATGTAGGAGAAAGTGGAGAATCTTCTGAACAGGGCATTGCCGAAATTTTTGCCAGCTTTGGCCTTCCTATCCTTACTGCTTTTCTTCTTCTCTTCAGTATCTTTTCATCTTCTGGCTTTCTGCTTCGTGGGGTTGCCGAAGAGAAAGAAAACAGGATAATAGAGATCCTGCTTTCTTCCGTAACTCCTTCTGAAATCCTTACAGGCAAGATTCTGGGCCTTGGAGCAGTCGGCCTTCTACAAATTCTTATATGGTTTGCGGCAATAACGCTTGGGAGCGGGTATGCCTTCCCTGTAAAAATTGAGCCTTTTACTCTCTTCCTCGCTCTTATTTATTTCACGCTTGGCTTCCTTTTTTTTGCCAGTGTGATGGCAGGAATAGGGGCAGTCACCAGTTCTCTTCAGGAGAGCCAGCAGATTGCAGGAATTGTCACGTTTGCAGCCGCAGTTCCCCTTATATTCATGCAGGTTCTCCTTACAAACCCGGACAGCCCATTTTCAGTCTTTCTGTCCCTCTTTCCTCTCACCTCACCTGTAGCCATGCTTGCTAGAATGGGAGCCACAGCGGTGCCTTTTTATCAGATTCTCGCCAGTATTGCCATTCTATTTATCTCGGTTCATGGAGTGATTCTTCTCGCCAGCCGTCTTTTCAGGGCTTACCTGCTGATGTACGGAAAAAGACCCGGATTAAGGGAAATCCTGAAAAATATTAAAGCAGGAAACGTATAGCCTGAATAAGTTTCAGGTTCTCTCGCTGGTATCGGAAT
>CAYSZA010000374.1:0-2472 GCA_964435275.1 uncultured Methanosarcinales archaeon
ACCAGGACTGAAGCCTGTCCGTCCATGAGGAAACTTAAAAGTCCGGCTGCATACGGGGAAACCGAGCCTGTGTTGATCAGTTTCGGCAGTGTCCAGGGAGAAAGGGAATGCTTTCGGAAGGCATAGGCAAGCCCGTTTGCGCTGAGCGGATCTCCTATTACCGAAACCCTAACCCCGAAGGCCTCAAGGTTAAGTTCCAGCACAGGAATCGCTTCTCCAAAAGGCCTGCCGCTGATGATCCTGAACCTGGATACCAGAGCATCGAGGTCAGCCTGAGAAAGAAAAACGTTGCTTACGCATTCCTCTCCATCCAGCACGACATGGACAGGGTTTTTATCGGCTGGGGCATTGATATACACGTCCGTAATCCTGGCATCGGAAAGCAGGTCTTCCAGTATCCCGAGCCCGTTCGTATACCTTGCAAGCAGGTCGGCATAGCTTTCAAGTTCTTCAGGACTGCAAGCTCCCTCGCTTGCGAGCAGTTCTTCTTCCAGAAGCGTTTTTGCCATGCGCCTGAAATACTCCCTTGCTCCTGCAGGCTCTGTAAAGGCAAGATCCTTTGGCCTGTGCCGGATCATCCTCATCCGGACTTTTTCAAGCAGCCTGAGTTCTTCCTCCCTGAGATTGTACTCAGGAGGCCTGATCATGTAGAGTTTTTCCGGCCTGTCAGTATAACGGTAAATTGAGACTTCCAGCTTCCTGCCGTCCCTGTTAGCTATATCATAACATTCGAGAAATTCGGTATTCTCAGGTGCATCCGTATATACCCTGGAGCTGGAAAACGGGGGTCTTACATGGGGTTTGATCCCGCTTTCGTAGTCGAAAACCTCATCAGTGGAAGTTTTACTTTTCTTCTGTTTTTCCTTTCGGTTCGCAGACCCCAGGAATGGAAGATGTCTTGATATCTCTGCCAGGGTGACTTCTCCGGATGTATCCTTTATCAGGCTTCCTGCAACTTTTCCTATAATTTTCCCAGTTCCTTTTCCGGAGTTTTCTACCAGCCCTGTTGAATAAGTTTGAATTTCGGATTTTTTAAAAGCAGGAATTTCAGGAAAACCGGATAGTTTTTCTTCGATTTCATAAAGCATGTGATAAAAATGATCGTAACAAGCATCGCAGATTGAACAAGTTTCAGAACTCTTTTCCGGAACTTCTTTTGAGGTTTTCTTCAGCATTTTTCCCTGAATAAATCTCCTTATTTCCAGCCTGGCTTTTAAAGGATCGGTTTTTAAAGTTTCAGAAAAAGAAGCAATTATTTCTTTTCTTTGCAGCTCACAGGCTTTCTTTTCAGGCAAAGTGCAGGCTTTGGGAACTTTTTCCGCACTTTCGTACGCTGTAATGATCCCATCGAAACTTGCAAGAACATAAAGTAAAGACAGGGCTTCCCCTTCGTAGTCCCGCTCATACAGTCTTGAGAGCACCAGACAGTCGGCCTGAACCTCTTTTTGCAGGATCTCAAGAATGTTTTTCCTGCACTGCATATCGTTAAGGGAAGATCCCGAATCACATTCTCTGCAATTGATAGCAATGGTTTTTCGGGTTTTCGTCTGCTTTATCCTGTAAGGGCAGGTTTCCTCTTCTTTTTTATCCTGTGCGGAAAGACTTCCATAATTAAGGGCATTGACAGCATCCTGAAGTTTTGCCTTTATATTCAAATTTGGACCCCCATTTCCCGGCTAACTTCAGAATTTATCTTTGAATGTATTAATTATTTTCGACAGATGTCAAAAATCCATTTCCCCTTTATATAATCACGGAAAAAATTATGTAAATAAAGGGGTACCTGTCAATTTTTATAAAGCTTAAGAAAAAGAAGATGAGTATACAATAGATATCATAAGTATACAATAGATATCATAAAAATAAATGATGTAGAAGAGTACATAGAATCCTTAAGTTGGGAGCTATGACAATGGTAAAGTGGGGGGAAATCAAAAAAGTTTTCAGAAGTTTGAATATGAATAAAAAGAATTGTAGCTCTTTATAGATCTTCCTTGTCTATTTCCTTGAAAACAAAAATAAGCTTTTTTCCACTCATCCTTTTTTCAACGTAACCTAACTTCTCAAGACTAAGCAAGTCACTTCTAGCTGTAGCGTATGCCACGCTATAAGTGGTCATTATTTCCTTAATTGTGATGCGCTTCTCAGGCTGCTTTAAATACTGTTTGAGTATCTCAACCTGCCGTAAAGTAAGATTACCAGATTCTGTTATAATTTTTAGGGTTTGAGACTGCTCATTTTGTTTTCTTTCCAGATATTCAAGAATTTCATCAAGGGCTTTTTTAATGCAGTGGAGATTATATTTAATAAAGTAAGTAAGATCTCCGGAATCATTCAATGTTCGGTCGGATTCTGTATAGAGATAGGAATCTCGATATTGCTTTTTTGAATCATTTATTACTCTTGATACTGCCATATACTCAAAGAGCCAGTAGTCATTTTTGAGAAGATACCAATAGAAAAGAGCTCTTG
>CAYSZA010000375.1:0-2461 GCA_964435275.1 uncultured Methanosarcinales archaeon
CAGGGCATTTTAAATTATGATGTATACGAAGGAGTCTGCCATCAGGTTCTTCCCGAGAAAGGGCACGTGCTGCCGGGAGACCTTATTGTTGGCTCGGACTCGCATACATGTGCGTATGGTGCACTGGGGGCGTTTTCTACAGGTATAGGGTCTACTGATATGGCAGCCGTTTTTGCTACCGGTAAACTCTGGTTCAGGGTACCCGAGACTTTCCGCTTCGAAGTGGAAGGCAACCTTCCAAAGCGGGTTTACTCAAAAGATCTCATCCTCCACCTTATAGGTGACGTAGGGGTAGAAGGAGCTAGATATATGGCAGCTGAGTTTGGAGGCTCAACAGTCCGATCTCTTTCGATTCCCGAGCGCATGACCATGTCCAACATGGCAATCGAGATGGGAGGGAAGGCAGGAATCATCGAAGCCGATGAAGTGACTGCAGAGTATCTTAAAGAGAGGATTCTATATTACGAATTTGACCCATACTGGAAATCCGACGAAGGCGCAACATATGTCGGAGTTCGGCACTATGACATATCGGAACTTGAGCCTCAGGTAGCCTGTCCCCACAATGTAGATAATGTAAAACCAGTAACCGAAGTCGAGGGCACAAAACTTGACCAGATCTTTGTAGGTTCCTGCACGAATGGCAGGTTCGAAGATATTAAAATTATGGCCGATATTATGGGCGACGAGCCAGTAGCAAAGGGCGTTCGCCTGCTTGTTGTTCCCGCTTCAAGGACCGAGTACCTCAAACTCCTGAGAGCCGGGTATATAGAAAAGCTTATGAATGCAGGTGCGATCGTAGAATCCCCATGCTGCGGACCCTGTATGGGCGGCTCTTTCGGCTTGCTTGGCGCAGGAGAAGTGGGCCTTGCAACCTCGAACCGCAATTTCAAGGGCAGAGAAGGAAGCCCCGAGTCTTTTGTGTATCTATCTTCCCCTGCGACTGCAGGAGCATCAGCCCTTACCGGAGAAATCACTGACCCAAGGAAGGTTTGAAATATCTCCTGTTTTTACTTTTTGAATATTATCTGCGTTTGAATTTTTGAATTATTCTCCGTGTTTAATTTAACAGGTGTTAGAATGTCGGATGCCGACCTATCAATCTTGAACAGGGTATATGAGATCATCCTGGACCGAAAACAGAACTATGACGAACGTTCGTATGTCTGCAAGCTTTTGAACCACCGCAAAGGTATGAACAAGATTCTTGAAAAGGTAGGGGAGGAGTCAATTGAGACGATTCTTGCAGTCAGGAACGAAAACCATGCAGAGATCGTTTCAGAAAGTTCGGACCTTATCTTCCATCTTCTGGTACTGCTTGCGGCAAATAATATTACCCTTGATGAAATCGCAGCCGAGCTCAGTGCCCGGCATGAAAGTATGAAAAGGGATTGAAGGTCTGGAGAACCTCCAATTACAGGGTGCAGATAATCCGCTATCGAAAGTTCAGACTATCCGAAGTTCTGAAAATAACTGAGGACATCAAGATTTTTTTCGGCTGGTAATGCGAAATCTCTTTCAGCTCTTTCCGGAAGCCGTGAAAAGTCTTGACTTTTCAATATACTGCCAGTTCGTTCAGTACATCAGTTTTTGACAGTGTGCCTTTGGGTACACCGTTAATAGTTACGATAAGCCTTCCTACATTATACTTGTGGAAAAGTTTTACTACATCGTAAAGCTGCATATCCCCGTCAACCGTGATAAGTTCTTTTGTCATAATGTCTTTGACTTTTACATTCGGTTTTCCCTGGGCGATTGCATGGGCAATGTCGGTATAGGTAACGATCCCCACAATTTTGCCTTTATCTTCTACAGGAGCTCCGTGAACATTGTTCCTGATAAAAAGTCTCGTTGCTTCCTGAATACCTGCGTTCAGGTTCACAAGCAAAGGAGGATATTTCATATAGTGTTTAACATGTTTTTTGGGAAGGGAAATCATCTCCGTAATATTGAAAAGAATTGAATTGTTGGTGTCGTCCCTTCCCGTAACTTCTCCACGGATTATCAGGCGGTTTACAGGCGTAGGACCTACCTGAAGCTTGTCATCCATTACAAAGTCTTTTGTATTTCCTATTACGCGGATAACTCCGCTACACGCATCAGGATTCCTGACTGTCGTAAAACTAATTTCGGCAGCTGTAGCCCCGTTAACCATCACATTGTTTCTGTAAAGGGGAACAATTGACTCATTTTTCAATTGCTGAATTCTTAACGCGTCGTATGCTGCTCCTGTAGGTTTGTACCCTCCCTTTGGTCCGGGCACTCCTTCCACAAGCCCCAGTGCCTTTAATAACTGCATCTGATTGCGGATAGTTCCAGGATTGCGCTGGATGACCTCGGCTATTTCTTCCCCTTTGATCGCCCGGTCCTTTTGCCGCTGAAGGTTGATTAATGAAATAATAATATCTTTTTGAATCGGAGTGAGTTCCATACTACCACCATCAATTTCATATACCTTTAT
>CAYSZA010000376.1:0-2453 GCA_964435275.1 uncultured Methanosarcinales archaeon
CCATCTAACTGGTCCACGAGGAAAGTTACAAGCTGAAGCCCCAGACTATCAAGTTCTTTAGTGTCAAGGTCTTTAGAAATACCCACACCGTTATCGGAAACTGTCAATGTAAAACTGGTACTCTCATAGTTTTCACTTTTGCTTTCTTCTATGTTGCTTCTATATTCTCTGCTTTCGTCTTTATGGAACTTTATCTGGATTTCTCCTTTATCTCTGTCGGGAAATGCATATTTAAGAGAATTGGAAACGAGTTCATTGACAACTATTCCTAAAGGAATTGCGGTATCCATGTCAAGCAATATATTTTCTTCCAGATCCATATTTAAGCTGACATCAGCATTACCGAGTTTGTAAGACAAGAAGAGAGCATCAGCGAGTTCCTTAATATACAGAGAAAAATTAAGTTTATCAAGCTCTTTACCTCTATATAATTCTTCATGGATAAGAGCCATTGATATCACACGGTCCTGACTTTCCCTGAATGCTTCCAGGACTTCCGAATCATTAATATTCTTTCTGTTTCTGAACTTTTCAGCTTGAAGATCCAATAGTGATGAGATTACCTGGAGGTTATTCTTGATTCTATGATGGATTTCCTTTTTACGGACGGTTTCGAGGTTAATAAGAGCTTCTTCAGCTTCTTTTCGCTTAGTGATGTCAGTAAACATACTCATCACGCCCATAAACTTTCCATCCTTATCAAAAAGGGGTTTAGTATTAATAAGCGTCCAGAGGGGAGAACCGTCTTTACAAGTTAATTTCAGCTCATAGCTTTCCAATATTCCCTGAATTCTTTTTTCCAGATTCTGTTTGACAATAGGCCTGTATTCTTCACTGACGAAATCATATATTGGTTTTCCAATAACATCTTCCTGATTGTAGCCCAGCATGTCTATTATTTTCGGGTTAACGTAAGTGATTATGGCTTTGTTGTCAGTCGTGAGTATACCTTCGTTTGCTGTCTCTACAATGTTGCGGTATCTCTCCTCACTTTCTTGAAGTTTTTCTTCTGCTTTTTTTTGCTCGGTGACATCAATATCCATCTCAAGGATCATGGGAGAACCGTCAACATCAGTGAACGGTAGATTATAGGCATTATAAACGCTTCCGTCCGGACCTCTTACTTCCCAATGATGAGGTTTACCGGTTTTAAGTATTTTATGTGATTCGCAGGATTCACAAGGCTGGGTAAATCCAAAATAATATTCATAGCAGCGCCGGCCACCTGGATCACCGAATCTTTTACGGAACCTGCGATTGGCAAAGGCGACATGGTAGTCAGGTGTTAATAGGATTATCATTGCCGGCAGCGTATCCAGCACGTTATAAAGACGTTGACGTTCATTTATTGTTTCCTTGTTCCGCTTTTCTAGTTCCTCACTTGTTCTTTTAAGCTCTTCTTCAGCCTTCTTGCGCTGAGTAATATCATAGTGCATGCTCATATTACCGATATGTTTTCCCTGTGTGTCAATGAGGGGCGTAGCGCTCACTAGTGACCAGACAACGCTGTCATCCTTATGGAATAACTTCATTTCGTACTCTTTTTCTTTGACGCCTTCCTGTCGGGATTTTATCCTGGTAAGTGAACTTTCCATGTCATCTTTATCGACGAAGTCAAAAGCTGATTTTCCTCTCATTTCTTCTATTGTGTATCCGAGCATTTCCGCCATTCTTTGATTAACAAAAGTCGTAACCGCTTCAGGGTCGGTAATCCAGATACCTTCGTTTGCCGTCTCTACGATGTTACGGTACTTTCTCTCACATTCTCGAAATTTTTCTTCAAGCCCCTTCTGGTCGCTTATGTCGAATCCATAAATGTTTACGCATCCTTCTTCCGGTAAGGGGTGAAAATTGATCATGTATACTCTTTTTCCCGCTCTAACTTCCGTTCTTTCCGGGTTATTTTGAGAAATTACATTTAGCACAAAATCTTCAATAGAAGAAGGCAGTTTTTCTCCTATTTTCTTGCCCCATTCCTTTAGCAAGGGCTCACCAGCTTCGTTTGAATAAAGAATGGTACCATCCTTTTCGACACTAAGCACAGGATTCGGATTATTTGCTACAAGTTTTTCAATTTTTGTTTTCATATTCCCCTTCAGACTCCCCTCTATAACGGCAATACGTCTACTGTCGATAATTCATTAACGTTAAAGTGTTTACGCAACTACACGAATATATAATGTTCTTTATAAATATCTTCAATTAAACTTCGCATTAAGATAATTACAAGCGAGTGTTACTTAATAAAAATCTAGGTAATATTATGCTCGGCTGTCTTAAAAAAGACTCCTGGAGAGATGAGAAAAGAGACCCATGCAAATATAAGCATGGGAACGAGATTGATTAGACTTAGGACCTATCCGAAGAGTCATCAATGCATGTTGAAAGTCATAATGTGTATACTATCAGAGTATCTGTTCTGGTTTTGCATAATGAATATTGTAAAAGTTATA
>CAYSZA010000377.1:0-2452 GCA_964435275.1 uncultured Methanosarcinales archaeon
GAAAACAATGATTAGAGTTGAAGAAATACATGGAAAATATAAGTACAGAACTTTCGGAGCAGTTCAGGAAATCAGAGCTTAGCTGTTTTCAAGAACCGGATTGAAATCCGAAACAAAGGCAGGCTTTACGGCGGACTTACAATCGAACAGATCAAATCCGAAATGGTTTCCGAACGGAGAAACGAACTGCTTGCCGAAACCCTGCATGAAATCCACCTGATCGAGAAATGGGGCAGAGGCATCAGCCTGATCCTTTCAAAAGAGCCCGAAACTGATTTTAAAGAGGTTGGGACGCAGTTCATTGTCACATTTAAGAGAAAACAAATGGAAGCAGAAAAAAAGCCGGAGAAAAGGAAGAAGAAAGGAAAGCTGAAAAGGAAAGCAAAGGGTGGTCAGAAAAGTGGTCAGAAAGGTGGTCAGAAAAGTGGTCAGAACTTAACGAGAACCAGCGTAAGATCCTTCTTTTGATCGATGAAAACTCCACTATCTCAAGAAAGGAAATTTCCGAAAAATTGAACATAAATCAATCTGCAATTCAAAAACACATGGATGTATTAAAGAAAAGGGGTTTTATCAAAAGGGTAGGCCCTGCTAAAGGCGGCCACTGGGAAATTCTGGATAAATGAAGTTCTGATCCATACAACCTATTACCGTACTAGGTCATTCTTGTCCCGCTCGCAAGCGAGCGGCCTTGCCGATAAAACCACAAAAGAAGATATAATAGAACTAAATGCCATCCTGCCAAAACCGAAGGGCAAAAATCCACCCTAGTTTACAAGGTTGTGTAAGAAGTCCATAAAAGTAATAAAAAATGAGATGGAGAAGAGCAATTGGCCTCTGAAACTAAATTCAAAGAAACCGAGATCGGGATGGTTCCTGAAGATTGGGAAGTCAAAGAATTAAAAGAAATCCTTAGACATCGTGGATATGTAAGGGGACCTTTCGGTTCATCATTAAGAAGAAATGAGTTGAAATCTGAGGGGATTCCTGTTTATGAGCAACAACATGCAATCTATGGTATAGAGAATTCAGATACTTTATAGATGAAGAAAAATTTAGTGCTTTATCAAGATTTGCTGTCCAAGAAAATGATCTGATAATTAGTTGTTCTGGTACATTGGGAAAAGTATCAATAATTTCAAAGAAAGACCCACGTGGAATTATTAGTCAAGCAATGCTAATTTTAAGGCCTGACTATGATAGGGCAACACCTAAATTTTTGCAATATTTCCTTACTTCACAAAAAGGATATTCTTCTTTGGTTTCTCGTTCAAGTGGGAGTGTTCAAGTTAATATTGCTAAGAGAGATGTAATCGAAAAAATAAAATTAGCAGTCCCAAATATTCAAGAGCAAATCAGGATAGTAAAAATACTCTCAGATCTTGACGACAAAATCGACCTCAACAACCAGATAAATTCCACCCTCGAACAAATCTCCCAAGCCTTATTCAAACGCTGGTTCATCGATTTCGAGTTCCCAGATGAAAAAGGAAATCCTTACAAATCAAACGGCGGTAGGATGGTAGATTCGGAATTGGGGGAGATTCCGGAGGGGTGGAAAGTAAAAAAAGTTGATGAAATTTTGGAACTTGCTTATGGGAAGGCACTAAAAGAAGACATAAGAATTCCAGGCAGTATTCCTGTATATGGCTCAAATGGTCAAGTTGGCTGGCACAATGAAAAATTGGTTGATGGCCCAGGTATTGTAGTGGGGCGTAAAGGAAATCCAGGGACTGTTACTTGGGTACACACACATTTCTATCCGATAGATACAACTTTTTATGTAGTTCCTAAAGGCCCAATTAAAAGCTTTTATTACCTCTTATATGCTCTTAAAAAGCAGGATTTACCTTCTTTAGCAGCTGATTCTGCAGTTCCAGGATTGAACAGAAACATGGTTTATATGAATAGGATGATTGTTCCGGAAAGAAATATTTTGGATCTTTTCAATATTTATTTGAATCAAATATTTCAAAAAATTCAAGTGAATGAAGAACAATCAAGAGTCTTAGGATCAATTAGAGATTCTCTCCTTCCAAAACTCATGTCAGGAAAAATTCGTGTTCAGACTTAAATAAGTTCAGGGCGGAATGGTTTAGCTCAGCACTTTCTTCTTTTTCTTCTTTTTTGCGGAATGGCCGCTCTCCTGCGTCGAGCGTGACAAGACACGTTAAAGACAGATAGTACGGTTTTCCCGTTTCCAGAAAACTTTTCTTCAAAGCCACCTGACGGATTTTGATTCAAATCTATTCTTTTTGCTGGCTCCGTTGATTTAACAAGTTTCAAGAAATGCTGGACTGCGCCGCTGACAGAAAAAATATATTATATAAGCTATCTGCCGGCTTATTTATTGAATTTTTTTTGATATCTTGCGTGAGTAAAATTACCTCATAAAACAAAGGCAAAAGATCCGTACGTCAGTTCTCATTTCAACTTTCTTAGATACTCCTTT
>CAYSZA010000378.1:0-2446 GCA_964435275.1 uncultured Methanosarcinales archaeon
CTCAAGAGGGATAATTTATGGATAAAGAGCATTATTTTCGCTCTCTCAAGCGGATTATTTGATAAATAAAGTTACTGATTTTGTTCTGTCAGTTGAGAACGGTCTTTTTACGAAAGCAAAAAGACTTTAATATATATGGAAGTGTAAATTTAGTGTTGCCGTTTAAAAATCAGTATTGGAAGATGATAAGAGTAAAGGCTTTCTACAGTGAAAAGGTTAAAATGTATAGGGTTAAGAATGAGTTCTTTTTTTATTGGTATGGTTTAAGATGACGCTGGCAATTGAATGGGCTGAGAAATACCGCCCCCGGACCCTGAAGGAGATCGTGGGGAACAAGAAGGCGGTGCAGGATTTGCTAACCTGGGCTGAGAAGTGGCTTTCAGGCATTCCCGAGAGGAGGGCAGTTATCCTTCATGGGCCTGCAGGAGTAGGAAAGACCTCTACTGCTCATGCTCTTGCCCGCGATCTGGGCTGGGAAGTCATCGAACTCAATGCAAGTGATCAGAGAACTGCAGGTGTTATCGAAAAGGTAGCCGGATCGGCAGCTTCAATGAATACCTTCTTTGGAGGAAAGCGCCTGATCATTCTGGACGAGGCGGATAACCTTCACGGGACTGCAGATCGGGGCGGAATGCGTGCCATTACAGGGATTATAAAAAGTACGCTTCAACCCATAGTGCTGATTGTAAATGATGTTTATGGGTTGACTCCTGCTATCCGGAACCTCTGCTTGGAAATAAAATTCGGGTCTGTGCAGAGCCGTTCCATGGTTCCTGCTCTGAAAAAAGTATGTGAGAGTGAGGAAATTTCATGCAGCCTGGACGCAATCCAGCAAATTGCTGAGGGTGCAGGAGGAGACCTCAGAAGCGCAATTAATGACCTTCAGGCTGTGGCCAGCGGGAGGGAAGTGCTCGAAGTAGAGGATATCAGCACTTCAGGCAGGGATGTCAAGGAAAATATTTTCAAGGCAATGCAGAGAATCTTCAAGAGCACGGACTGTAAAAAGGCTCTGGAAGCCGCTCGTGGGCTTGATGAAAGTCCTGAAGACCTTGTACACTGGATAGATGAAAACCTTCCTGTCCAGTATGCCTCAAAGGACGGGGATCTGGGGGATATAAGAACCGGCCTGGGTTATCTCTCAAAGGCGGATCTCTATCTAGGGCGCGTAAAGAAACGCCAGAACTACGGAATGTGGAGGTATGCCAGCATGCTGATGGTCTGTGGAGCTGCAATCTCAAAGACAAGGCCCTATCCTGGATTTATTAAGTACCAGTCACCTTCCCTCTGGAAAAGGATGGGACAGGTTCGTTCAAAGCGAGACCTCAGAGACAATATAGCTTCTAAAGTTGGAGAACACAGCTTCGAATCCATGCGCTATTCCAGAAATAACCTGCTGGAGCTTTACTCTCGCATGCTAAAGGATGAAGAATCTGCGATTGAAATTACTGCAGGTCTCGGGCTTGAGCTTGAAGAATTGATATATCTCTCGGGGAGCACAAAAGCCAGCAAAAAATTACAGAAAATTTATGATAAGGCCCAGGAATTGCTCCTTGAAGGAAAAACAGAATTCGATGAAACGGAGTTTTTCAGGGCTCCCGTTCCCTCAGGCGAGGATAAAAAGATCCTTTCGGACTGGGAAGTTAAAACTCCTGAGAAAAAAGCCGGGAAATCCTCTGAGAAACCTGAGATTCCCGATACCCGAACTTCTCAGGGAGAGCAGAAAACCCTTAACTCTGGTTTTGACATTCTGCTTGAGGTTCCTCGAGAAATAACGAATTCGGGAAATAATACTGCTGATACCATCATACCTCGTGGTCTTAGCTCCGGGACCCTCACACCCGATAGCTTAACTCCCGGTATCCTTACCCCGGAAAAATATCGTGAAGGAACTGAAGGGAGCGTACTCATACTGGATAGTTTTACGCCCAGGCTTGTTACACCTGATAATCCTGAGATTAAGGACTCCTTCTCTCTGCCTGAATCCTTTAAAAGGGAGACCTTTCCTGGCTCTGAAACTCTGGAAAGCACCCTCTCTCCCGGAACTTCAAAACCGAAGGAAACTGCAAATCCCTGTTCTGTTATCAAAAATGTTCCTGATAAGCCTGAAGACTCTGAGGCCGAGGTAAGCGAAACTCCTAAAAAAGCTGAGTTGAAAACCCAAAAAACGCTTTTCGACTTCTAACTTTTCTCATTCTTTACTTTAATTTTCTTATCTTCTGTTTAACTCTTTCCACTTTTTAAGCACGTGTCGATTTTTTTCTTTCGAACTGCTGTTTCATAAATGGATTTTTCCGAGCTCTGCGAAACAGATGACAGGGAAGTTTAGATAAAGAAGATGCTTAAACGAAGAGAAAACTAAGATGAAGAGAAGCTTAAATAAAGAGGATGCTTAAAAGGAGAAGAAGTTGAGATGCAAAATCAGACAACGCTGAAACAGATTGCACTA
>CAYSZA010000379.1:0-2430 GCA_964435275.1 uncultured Methanosarcinales archaeon
GATAAATCTTCCCCCTTCAGACCGTCTGATTGGAAAAAATAGAAAATGTAAGGATACTAAATGTAAAAAGCAGGATATTGGACAAAAAATAAGCTGTTTGATTTGAATATTCGATTACTGGATATCTCCCCCTACGTCGGCGTACCTGGGATCAATTTCTACAGCTTTTCTATATGCGTCCTCAGCCTCTTCTTCCCGCCCCAGGAAACTCAGGCAGACCGCTTTCCCGAACCATGAATCAGCAGTCTCAGGATTAAGCTTGAGTGCCTGGTCATAAATTTCCAGAGCTTCTTCAAAGCGCTTGAGCTGGGCCAGCACGAAACCCAGACTGGAATAGGCTTCGAAATACTCAGGATCCAGCTGTGTGGCTTTCCTGTATGCTTCTACGGCTTCTTCAAATCTCTGCATCTGGCTGAGGGTAAACCCTTTATTGTACCAGACATCGGCATTTTCAGCATTGATCTCGATTGCCCTGTCAAAGGCTTTAATTGCCTCGTCATAATTTTCGAGATTTTCGAGATCTATTCCCATATTGTTCCAGGCATCATCATTCTCAGGATCCAGTTCCACTGCTTTCTCGTACGCCTTCAGGGCCTGCCTGTAGCTGCCAAGGCTGTCAAGGTCCACACCTTTATAGTACCAGGCTTCGAGGAAGTTAGGATCAAGTTCAAGTGCCCTGTCGTAAGCGAGAATTGCTTCATCATAGTTGCCCATCTGCCCTAGAGCTATACCCTTTCCTACCCAGGCTTCTTTATAACTGGGATCTTCCTCAAGGACCTTTGCATAGGCTTCAATAGCTGCCTCATAGTCCCCAGCCTGACTCAGGTTCAGGGCCTTTCCGTACCATGCATTTGGATAGTCCGGCCTGAGCTCAAGGGCTTTTTCATACGCTTCAACAGCTTCACTGTGTCTTCCAGCCTGAGAAAAGGAAAAAGCCATATTATTCCAGAGGTCCGGATCCTTGGGATTGATCTTGACAGCTTTCTCATAGAGCTTGAGAGCTTCTTCGTACCTTCCAAGTGTTTCAAGGACTGCAGCCTTATTGTTTAAAAGATAGATATTATTCGGGTCCTTGTCGATTGCCTTATCAAAAGCTACAATTGCCTCATTGAACTTGCCAAGCCTGAGAAAGTCGAGTCCGCATTCGTTAAGTTCGGCTGCAAGGACTTCGTTGCTGACTTCCTGCTTACTTACATCCCCCGAATCATTCAGAACATACATATCTTCGGAAACCGGCCCTTCTTCAGATTTTTCTTTCCCGCCTTCTTTCGTGAAGGTTTTATCTTTTGGTTCGTCGGAACTCATATCAAAATTTCCTGTTCTGCCTTTTAGAGTAGACCCTGCGGATTCTCAAGTGCCCGCGTTCGTTATTTACTTAAATCTGTTGTTCGTTTATGATCTATACATCTGTCCTTTATGGCTTTTATAGCCTCTCCCCAAAAAGCTCTGGAAAAAGTTCAGGAAAAAAGGGAACAGAGAAAGAAAAAGCAAGATCTATAAAGTTCAGAAAACAGGCAGGCCCGAAAAATGGAAGAGTTTGAGAAGAGCAGCAAAAAGATTCAAAAAGGTACTGAGCCGGACCATCCCGGACTTCTGAAAGCCGTGCTTTTCGACATGGATAACACCCTTTTTGATTTCGTAGCTGCAAAACTTGAAGCCTGTAGAGAAATTCTCTCTTTTATCGAGAGGGAAAAAGGAGAAATTACCAGAGAACCTATGGAGCTTTTCAGGTATTTTCTCAGAGGAGTTTACGGTTTTGAAGATTACGAAAATATTCGAGACTATATGGTGGAAAGAAAACTATTTACAGCTCATGATTACAGGCAGTGCTGCGAAATATATGAGAGAGAAAAGCTGCAAAATCTCGAACTCTATCCAGGTGTAATGGATACTCTTGACAAGCTAAAAGAGCTGGGTTTAAAGCTTGTGATTATAACGGATGCGGATAGCTACCATGCACTGGCAAGACTTACGAAAGTCGGGCTTCTGGATTACTTCGATCTTCTCGTGGCTGCTGATATGACAGGTACGAAAAAGCCGGACCCCACACATTTTCTCTTTGCACTTGAGGCTCTTGGGATAGAACCCCAAGAAACCCTGGTTGTAGGAGACAGTATCAGGAGGGATATGGAACCTGCCCGCAAACTTGGATTGAAAACTGCATATGCCTCCTTCGGGGACTGGAGACCTGAAGAAGCTGATCAATGCTTTGATCTCAGGCTCAACAGGTTTTCGGATTTGCTCGAAATATCCGGGCTTTGAGCAAGCATGAAGTTAAACCGCAAACTTTTTCAAAAAAAGTTTGATCAAAAACGACAAAACATAGTAACGGCTTGATCGAAAACCACCCCTAGTAACGGCGTGATCAACCGGCGCAACGGTTGCGGCTCAACGGTTGTGCTTGAGCGAAAAAACTGGGTTTTGAATAGA
>CAYSZA010000380.1:0-2417 GCA_964435275.1 uncultured Methanosarcinales archaeon
AAATCTGACAAAAAAATTACTTCACTTTTTTGCCAGATTTGATCAATGACCCACACATCTTTTACCTTAACATCCTTTAGCCTTAATTTTTAATATTTTTCAGTTTGCGGTTTTAGTTTTTAGAGTATATCTCCGGTCTTTCAACTCCTTATTACCTTTATGTAACTCGGTTTCGTTATTTTGTTGCTGCCTGCAGAATTATTTGCCGTAAGCGTTACAGTGTAGTTTCCTGCCTTGGAATACTTATGTGTTGGATTCTGCTGTGTCGAATTTATTCCGTCTCCAAAAGTCCATTTCCAGCTAGTTGGTGAGCCTGTACTTTTGTCAGTAAATGCTACATTCAAAGGTGCATACCCTGAGGTTACATTGCTTGTGAAATTTGCTACCGGCTTTGTAGCTGGCTTGACTTTTATGTAACTTGGCTTTGTTATTTTATTGCTGCCTGCAGAATTACTTGCTGTAAGCACTACTGTGTAGTTTCCTGCTTTGGAATACTTATGTGTTGGATTCTGCTGTGTTGAATTTGTTCCGTCCCCGAAACTCCATTTCCATGAAGTTGGAGCTCCTGTGCTATAGTCAGTAAAACTTACATTCAATGGTGCTTTTCCAGAGGTAGGTTTTGCAGAAAAGTTTGCAATAGGACGTACTGGTTCTGGAATAGAACCGATAAATTGCCCGAAAGCAATAGGACCAGATCCTACATTTACAGTAGCTGTAACCTTGTTTGTTGCCGTGTCAATTACAGAGACAGTGTTGCTTCCTGAGTTCGCCACATATGCCTTTGTTCCAGCCGGGTTAACTGCAACTCCAGCAGGCTTTTGTCCTACATTCACTATAGCTGTAACCTTGTTTGTGGCCGTGTCAATTACAGAAACATTATTGCTGTCCATGTTCGCTACATATACCTTTGTTCCAGCCGGGTTGATTGCAACTCCCCAGGGAGTGGATTCTACTCTTACACTGGCTGTGACTTTGTCTATAGAAGTATTAATTGCAGAGACAATGTCGCAGTAGGGTCTCGTCACATATGCCTTTTTTCCATCCGGGGCAACTGCAACTCCCTCAGAACTGCCTCCTATATATACGGTAGCTGTAACCTTGTTTGCTACTGCGTCAATTACAGAGGCATTCTCACTGTACTCGTTCGTTACATATACCTTTGTTCCTGTTGGGTTGACTGCAATTCCACAAGAACCGCTTTCTACAGGCACAGTTTTTATAATAGTATTTGTAGCTGCGTCAATTACATAAACAGTAATACCACCTACCACATACACCTTTGTTCCTGTCGGGTTGACCGCAATTCCACGAAAAACGCTTTCTACAGGCACAGTAGCTGTAACCTTGTTTGTGGCCGTGTCAATTACAGAAACAGTATCGCTTCCTGAGTTCGCCACATATACCTTTGTTCCAGCCGGGTTAACTGCAACTCCATAAGGTCTATCTCCTACATCCACCGTGGCTTCTACAGTGTTTGTAGCTGTGTTAATTATAGAAACAGTATCATCGTTGTAGTTTGTAATGTATGCATACGTCCCTGCAGAAGAAGTGCCTTGCTCATTAGCTGCCGATGCAGTAGATGAAACGAGAATAAATAATAAAACCAGAGCTGTTGATAACAGGGCTGCTGAATATATTCGTTTGTTAACTTTCATTATCCTACTCCTTTTTCTTTCTTTTATTTTTCAATAAAAAGATGTTAATATTCCAAACTTACGATACTCTTAAACTTTCTCTTTTGAGTCTTAGCTTTACAAAATCCTATAATTTGAGAGAATCGTCCAGGGAAGAAGAAAATTGAAATAAAGTATACAAAGAGATATCAATTATACCTGCACAAAAAAACTATACTAAGAATCCAATTAGTTTAAAAAGTAAGATCAGCAGAGTTAATGAGACCTGCAGAAAAGAGTAGAAGAATTACAGGCACATAGCGAAATACTCAAAAAGGAGTTTGAGAAAGCCAGCCAGAGAGAAGATAACCTTAAGTCCATGCACAATAATTACATGTTGCAGGTACATAGCTTGATCAATCAGAAGGCTATAAAAACGCCTGGAGAAAAGAAAAAACCGTTTTGGAAATTTTGGGAATTTTATTTTTCCAAATTTGATGGTTAAGAAATTCCCCACTCTCAGCGTGACTTTTTACTATTTTTCAATTTCGGTTTTATTAGTTTTTAGAATATGTTCCCGGTCTTTCAACTCTTTATTACTTTTATATAACTCGGTTTTGTTATTTTACTGCTACCGACAGAATTGCTTGCTGTAAGCACTACTGTGTAGTTTCCTGCCTTTGAATACGTATGCGTTGGATTCTGTACTGTCGAATTTGTTCCGTCTCCGAAATTCCAGTTCCATGAAGTTGGGGTTCCTTTACTCTTGTCGGTAAAGGCTACATTCAACGGTGCATATCCCGA
>CAYSZA010000381.1:0-2409 GCA_964435275.1 uncultured Methanosarcinales archaeon
ATAATTCTCTAACAGGATTCTTTGGTCAAGCTTTCTTTTTAAGAAAGGTTGGGAGGTTAATTTACGGTCAATGACAACCCAGTTTTGCCTCGTCGGATTATAACTGACGAGTCAGCCATTACTTCGCTTCCTTTCAGGCTTACGGTCTCAGGCATTCTTTTTGCTGTGATTTTACTTCTCTCCTCCGTTTACCTTTTTGATTTCCTGGACGGAGTAAAGGAAAAGTCAGCTCTGGATGAGATTTCAAGGCTTACGGCTGCTGCCGAGCAGCTCTCACTGCGTGGGGAAGGAAGTGAAATTTCCCTGGAACTCAGGTTACCTGAAGGCGTGAGTGTGGATTTCGGGGCTCTTCCAGGCCGGCGGGACGAATGGCCTGCGGATGCGAATGATTACTGTATCCGCACAGGAGAAAAGGTCACATTTTATTATTCGGAAGCTTCTTTTTCAAATTCCGAGCTTAACGGGCCCGTGCTCCTTGCTTCAGGCAGGCACAGGCTCATTCTCTCAACGAAGCTCGAATCGAAATCCGGAAGACTTTTCGTACTTATTTCCGAAAAAGAGGCTCTTAAAGACATCTGATACTCAGGGGAAGATCTGCTGTGAGAGATTTTGTTCGCGACAACTCGGCCTGGGCCGATTTTCTGATCTCAAAGGCGGCTCTCATTCTTGCAAGCGTTGTTCTGTTTGCGGCACTCTTTCATCTGGCTGCCGGTTTTAAAGAGCTTGAGGCCCAGGAACAGCTTGATTTCCTGGCTCTGGACTTTAAAACTGCAGTAGATAAAGTCGGGTCAGGTAATTCGGAATCAGGTAATCCAGTATCAGGTAATTCAGGATCAGGTAATTCAGGATCAGGCAGTTTTCGGGAGGGATCTCAACAGGATTTTCAAAGCGGCTCTCAGGGTAAATTTCAGGAGTTTTTCTATTGCTTTGAAGAAAAGGAAATTTTCAGGAATTCACTTTTTGCAGGAGATATACACGTAAGGGTTTCGGGTGAATATGTCTGTCTGGAAGCTGAATCCGGGTCACGGGGTTTCAGGGCTGTCAGACCCTTTGCCTTCAGAGTTTTGCCTTTTAGCGAATCCATCCTGCATGAAAAACTCAGTGCGGAATTCGGGGCCCGGGGAAGTGAGGACGCCCCCCTTACATCCAATTATTCTGAAATCGAAGCTTTCCTTCAGATATTGGGGACAGAAGAAGCAGTCCTGGACCCGGGTGAGAACATTGCATTAAAGAAAGAACTTATTTATGTAAAGGATAGGGAGGGGGTCTTTGCTTTTGGCTGTGTCCTTGTTTATCAGTAGTTTGCTGGAAGAGCGGCTCAGAAATCTATCCGTAGCCAGAGATCGGCCTGGGGCTGTTATAAAGCCTGTAAAACAAACGTGCGTGTTAATGTTCAGGGATGAACGCGGCGTACTTGAACCCCATGCCGATCTACTTTCCGTAGCGCTTGCAATCATAGGTTTCATGGTTTTTGCAGCCCTGATGTCGCAGACCTACTTCGGATACGAAGACCGTTCTTTTGCCCTGGAAAATTACGAGAGTGCTTCCCTTCTTGCCGGGAGCCTGGCCGACAATCCTGTCCTAGCAGCAGAAGGTTCAGGTTTGCTTTCGGCAACTACTCTTGATATCCTTTCTGGCCCGGAAGGAGCTAACGAAAGAGCAAGGCTTTTTGCATCTTTTTCCGGGAATTACAGGTTTCTGGTTGAAATCCGGACAGGGGATGGTCAGTGGCACTGGCGGATAGTGCCTGACAATGCTGAGCCTGAAGCTTTCGCAGAAGACCGGGAAAAAGTTGCAGCTTCTATGCCTGTCGTTATCAAACTGAATCCTGCGCAGTCAGTGCCCGGGGTCCTTACTGTGGTGGCTTATAAGACTGCATGGGCGTGAGATGAAGAGCGAGTAAATGAGAGACAAAACGTGAAAGTGAGAAGTATAGCCATAAGATGAGAGAGATTGCATGAGAAGGAGAAAGGCCGGAGAGCCAGCAGACAGAAATCGGAAGTCCGGAGTTGGAGAATGGGAGAAAGCGGCACAATCAGGTTTTTCTGAGACTCCAGGAAAGCCCCGAGGGGAAGAAAATGTGCTGGCTGCGGAGTGTTCAGGTTATTCCACGATATTTGATGCCCTTTTTTTGCTTGTTCTGATTTCGTTTGCAGGCATCCTGCTAATGCCTTCCATGCAGGCGGAAAATCAGTATTATGCAGCCGGGTATGTCACTTCTTCGGAGCTGAATGTTTATTTGCTTGAGTCGTTGCTTTCCTGTAAATTTGATGATTTCGAGTACGAAATTTCCCCTCTTGCAGTTTTTAACATCTCAGTACCCGAGGATTCGGTTGTGGAAGACTCTTCTCATGCCCTTTTCGGGAAAGAGCAGAAACACAGGACTTTTGCTGACCTGACCGCAGAATA
>CAYSZA010000382.1:0-2404 GCA_964435275.1 uncultured Methanosarcinales archaeon
TTAGTCACGGCTCGAAATAATCTTAAGTTCTAACACAGGGGAGGATATGTTTTGAGAATCGCAGTTATAGAAAACGATAAACAAAGAACCAGTTCAATATTTGAACCGGGATTCGTTACAATATATGAGGAAGACGGTGGAGAATGGAAAGTCCTGAGCCGTTTTGAAAATAGAGTTTCTAATGCTAAAGGTATTGGCGCCATACGCACAGATATAGCCGATGTAATAAAACAGCTTGGTGATGTAAAAATAGTGATTGCAAGTGAAATCCCGGGAATAGCGTTCGGCATTTTTCAGGCAGCAGGATTTGACATATTCCTTGTGGAAAGTAGCGTGCTGAACATCCTTGATTCTGTCAAAAAAGAGATGCTTGAGCTTATTGAAAAGCGGCAGGAAAAACCCCAAAAATTTGATATTATGCAATTTTTGAAGCCTGGGGAAAAAGAAGGGGATTTCCATCTTAATATGGAAGAAATCCTTCTAAGGAATCCGGATTTGACTTCAAAGAAAATTCTGGTTCCTTATCTGAAGAATGGAGAATTCAACAGGCTGGATGTCGTTTGCAGTCATGTCCCAAAATGGTTTTATACAGATTTAGCTGTCCTGGGTTTTGAACATGAAACTGTGAATGAGTTGCCGAATAGAAAGACCATTCGAATAATGAATGTGCAAACCCGGTGAAGGGTGGGGATTACCTTAGCCGGCAGGTCCAAATAAGGTGTTTTAGAGGATACTGCTTTGCAAAACGGCATAATTACGAAATGTTAGAAGCTGCGTTTTAAAGCGTTTAGCTAAAGTCTTTCGTTTTGAGACGTAACAGGCCCAGATGATACGCCATTGATACCCTCAGGAGTCCTGAGGGCACTTGATGCAGAAACTGGCAAAGAATTATGGGAATTTAATTTGGGGGCACCTGCTGAAATAGGTGGTCCGTTTACAGGAGGCGGCGTGTTACTTGTGCCTGCTGGTCATTGGCAGACTCCTTACTCTGGAGGCTATATCGTTCGGACCTACAGAAGAGTAAGTAAATACACTCTGAGCGGCTGAAATAAGCCGCTCAATATTACTTTATTACTGAGTACCGAAGTATTCTTTCAGAATGGAACTTCTAAAATTTTCTTTCCAGTTATGATGCGTATTCTATGAGTAAATTTACCTGAGTGAAATCTATCGTGTGAATTCGTTACTCTTTTGGCTTCGGTGGTCTGACCCTTTCGCTTTCAAGACGTTCAATTTCTCTGGTAACATCATCAGGGGTGTTATACTCTATTTCAGGTATGCCCTTTAGAAGGTCCAGAACATCACTTTCTGCTTGCTTTCCTTCAGCGAACCTGATAAGATCTTTCCTATTTGCAGGATAACCGATACCTCTACCGCTTATAAACTCTTTAACATCACGTGGACCTCTTTTAATAAGTTCACCTCCTTAGAATCAGATAGCTATTACCTCCCTGCCTGTTTGTCCACTCTATGCAACTTATTTTCTGGTATTCGTGCGTTAGTGTCCTACTTGAGTTAACTATAGCACAACTTGAACTGTTTACCAGATGATTTGTTTTTGAGAATTCAGGAGACTAATAAGTCTCCTAGTTTTTACGTCAAATGGAAGACCGTAAGAGTTTTCATAACTTTATTGCTCCCTTCAAAAGCCTGAAAGAAAACTTACGAAATTTTAATTTTGAGACCGTCTCTTCGAAATACTCTATCAAGCTAATCTATGTTGAAGGAGAGTACAGATACTCTTAAATTTAAAAGTTCAAGAATCTGTTATTAAACAGGATCTACGTTTAAGATTTGTCCTCCATTTGACAGTTGATTTACCTCAAAGTAGGTTTATCAACTCATACGTTCTTTCCTGACGTCATCAATGCTTTTGTATTCCCTGTCTGGAAGCATGCCAAGATTCACCATTATACTCTCCTGTACGCCCTGCCTCTTTGCTTCCTCAATAATGTCACTCTTCTTTGCAGGAAAACTCACTTTTTCCAATACTTTTTCAGTTTCCATAGGAAGCTTTTCTTCAATACCTTTCCCTTTACTACCAGTTTGCATAATTTGTCCCCCTTTACTCTATTTTAGTCTCCTTTAATTAATTGGCGACATCTACGAGTTTGTATATTCTTCGTGAGGAAGATAATTAATGTCCTGCATAACTTCATTGTAGTGTTATCACCCTTTGTATGCATAACAATATCTTCCTTCTTTGCAGGAGTACCAGCAATCCTGCAAATTGTAACCTTTTTAACCTTGGGTGTACCTCTTCTGAGAAGTTCACCTCCCTGAATTCAGGTAGATGCGACCTTTTAGTCTGGTTACCCACCCTCACTCAGTATTATGTAATCTATTATATAAAAAAGAATTCAACTAAAACGTTTGTCAGCAGATAATTTTTTCATTACATTTA
>CAYSZA010000383.1:0-2402 GCA_964435275.1 uncultured Methanosarcinales archaeon
GAATTGTCCGAAAGACTCTGCACTTTCTGTGCCGTAAAAACTATTTTCGAACCATCAGGGCTCCATCTGGGGTTCGAATCAGTTATTCCGATGTTGTTTGTAAGCCTGATCCTGTATTTTCCTTCAATATCCCGAAGCCAGATCTCAGGTTTTCCACCTTCGTCCGAAATGTACACGATCCTTTTCCCATCTGGGCTAAAGGAAGGATTCCATTCTCCGTATGGAGTATCGGTAAGCTGAGTCTGATTCGTACCATACCAGTCTATTACCCATAGATCAGGATTTTCTTTTGAGTTTTTAGCACTGTACAGCACCTTCAGACCTAGAGGACACCAGTCTTTTCCCATTCCGACATTTTCTGAGGTACCGAGCCTGGTTTTGTTGCTTCCGTTTCTATCAACTATCCAGAGCTGGGAAGGGGAATCCCCGGATTTCTGTGTGTATACGATTTTCCGTCCCAGACGACACCAGGCCCCCCAGCCTTCTGACTTATCCGGGTCGTCCGCAACAGGGCTTACGGTTCCATTTTCCAGGTTCATAAGGTAGAGACCGGGCTGAGAATCAATTGACTTTGTGAAAATCAATTCAGTTCCATTGGGATTTATATCGCTAAAGCCGGTGAGGTTTCCGTCTCCTATGTTTATTCGCTCGATTTCGCTTCCATCTGCTTTCATTATATAGGATTCAGAACTTCCGAGTCCATCCCTTTGAACCGTGTACATTATATGATTTCCATCAGCAGTCCACACAGGGAATAGCTCCGATTCCGGGCTGTCAGTAATAAAAGTTATTTCTTCTACAAGGCCATCTGCATAAATTTCTTCTCCATAGCCTTCGAAGTCTCCTGCGGCAACGCAAACTAGACCCGAATCGGAATAAAAATAGTTATATGAAGTATTCTGTGTTGTGTTCCAACCCGGCTCTCCCGTAAAATTGCCGTACTCAGATAAGGTACCAGGTCCTGCTTCTGCAGGCAGGGTAAAAAATACTAAAGATAAGAACAGAGCTAAGTACCTGTACATTATTCTCATCAATTATCACCGTTAACTTAAAAAATTAATCACATTAATATAAATGATTAATTATAAAACGTATCGAAACCCTGATTCATATTATACATCATGAACTGGACTTAGAATTAAACTGATAAATTAACTCGAACGCCTGGAGAATAGTCGCAAAATTGTATTTTTGTCATCTGGGAAAGCAGCTAAAAGCAAAAGATAAGTTTTACCCGAAAAAGAAGGAGATCTAATTCCGGGTAAAATCAGGTTGAATAAGGTTTTTGGTTGCAATGAACTGCTTTTCCTTATTTGAATTAATTTGCTTTCTTAGTTTTAATCGATTGACTTTATTTATTTGAATTAATTCTTAACTGCTACAACCTCATTCCAATTATGAAGCTTCGTTATATCCCTCGGCCAGATGGACGTTCACATATACTACAGCTTCGTTAGTATGCCTGTATGCGTAATCGTCGGTGACCTCTGGCAGCTTATCAGCTTCAGCCTGGGAAGTGACAACCGTGCCTGCTGGAATATACCTGCCATCAGGAATGGTTACACCAATTGCTGACGATCTTGGTTCAAGCACACAGTTATCCCCTACCTTTGATTTGAAAACGAAAGCCTGCATACCGATAAAGGTATCATTGCCTACCGAAGCCGGACCATGAACCTGGGATTGGTGGGCAAGCGAAACATTTTCTCCTATATAAACTGCATATTTCTCGCCGCCAACCTCAACAAGGTTCTTTTCTACAGGCTCGCCTTCTTCGTCAATTGTCTCAAGGGCATGGAGCACAACTCCATCCTGGACATTGCTCCTATTTCCTACGAATATCGGCATTCCTTCGTCGCTCCTAACAGATGCCATGGGGGAAACCATAACACTGGCACCTATAGTCACCTTCCCTATGACTGAAGCCTGGGGATCAATACAGGCTGTGGGGTCAATCACAGGCGCATCAGGCTCGGGGTTCCATGGCGTTACCGGATTTTCCCTGATATTCGAAAACTCGCTCTCGGTTATTTTCTGTGAGACATTGTCTTCTGCTCCTTCACCTTGGGAGATGCACCCGCTCCCTGCAAAGGCCAGTGAAAGAGATAGAATAAGGATTGTAAAGATCTTCTTGTTGAATCTCATAGAGGTCCTCCAATGACTGTACGAAGATTATAAAATATATAGACATTTCTATTTTTATTTGAAAAAAGTTAAAAATATAAAAAAGGCTGAATATCGAGCTCAAAAAAGCCGCTATGTGATCAAGGTTTGTAATCGTGAATTCTTTCTCTGGGAAATTTCGTTAAGGGGAACTGCAGCAAATTAAAAAAAGTCTTATATTTAAAAGATATGAGTGTGTCATGGATGCTGTGCTCCAAGTTTCATGGGAATCTATAATG
>CAYSZA010000384.1:0-2387 GCA_964435275.1 uncultured Methanosarcinales archaeon
TTTAAATGCGATTTTGGCACTATTTAAATAAACAAAATTTGAATCTAAAATAGAATCAACAAACAAAGACAACTTTAATTCTCAGTTAAATCTTACTTTCAATATCAGCTTGCAAAGTAGAGGAAGACTCAGACATCCTATTACCTTATTAAGGTAAACGATGCTAACATATTAAATTATTTTAATATTATACATGTTTACTGAATCTATCAAATTTCCACTACAGTTTATTATTTTCCGTATTTTCGGGAAGAAGCTTGATGTTTAGCCTGCTATTCTCCTTGATCAAACATCCACAAGTTTTTGATTCCTTCTAAATTTCGAGGATTTTATTGGTTGAAAGGTTATCACTTTTGGTTTTCTGCTTCAATAATGCAAAGTTCCTTTGGAAAAACCTAATTTTTTCCAATCTGAATAAGAAATCTGCAGGATTGCCTTATTTCCTGAGAATCAACCCTCTTAGCCCCAAATTCAGGACTAACAAAAATTCAAGCAAGAGATACCCACGATTAAGCATTTTGTTTACAATCTCTTCTGACCCACATAGCCCATCTGTACTTCTCTATTCTCAAATCTCCTTTCTGGGTGTTCAACGTACCGTAAAATAGTTTAAACTCTTGAAGACTTGAGATCTTTTAAACTTCCTAACAATAAAAGAAAATTTTATAATCATGTAAAATAAATTATGTAAAACTTTTAGTCTGTAACATGAACAAAAAGACTATGGACTTACTTTCATTTTAATCAGAATTTTACAGACTCGATTATACAAAAATTCTGCCGATGTGCGAATTTTTAGATCGCTCTTATCGAGCGTTTAAGGAGGGATGGAAATTGTCAAAAAATCACGATTGTGCAATGAATAGATCCATTATACACTTAGCCCTTCAGCTCTGCCTGATGATACTTATTTTCCTGGCTTTGACGGGTTTTGCAGGAGCTTCACAGGCTGAAAAATGCGGTACGACCGAAATTCAGATACTCGCCATTAATGATCTCCATGGCCAGCTTGAGCCTCCAATCAGTGAGATGGTTATAGGCTATAATGAGACAGGGGCTCCAATACTTGTCGATGCTGGAGGCATGGCGTACCTGGCAACCCATATAAAAGAACTCAGATCTGAGAACCCCAATACATTCGTGATCTCAGCCGGAGACTCTATAGGTGCCAGTCCGATTATTTCATCCCGGTTCCACGATGAGCCGACAATAAAGGCTCTCAACATGATAGGACTCAACTTTTCTACCGTGGGCAATCACGAGCTGGATAACGGGTTAAACGAACTCATGCGCATCCAGAATGGTGGCTGCCACCCAACCGACGGCTGCTTGGGAAATTCCTCTTTTGAAGGGGCACAGTTCCAGTATCTGGCTGCGAATATCGTCAATGAGACCACTAATGCCACAATATTCCCTGCCTACAAAATCACCTGCGTCCAGGGAGTACCCATAGGATTCATTGGAGTAGCCCTGGAAGATTCGCCGTCTATATTGAGTCCTTCCAAAGTGAAGGGACTCAAATTCCTGGATGAAGCTGAAACCATTAACAAGTATGCCAAGGAGCTGAAGAAAATGGGCGTAAAAACCATAGTGGTGATCATACACGACGGTGGCTACCAGGAGGGACTATATAACGAGAGCCTGAATATGAGTGGCCCCATTCTGGATGTTGTCAACGCCACAAACGGTGAAGTAGACGTCCTCATCACCGGCCACACTCACCAGGCTTACAATGCCAATATTGACGGCCGCATAGTGACCCAGGCTGGTTCGGCAGGTACTGTGCTTATGGATATCGATCTGGTAATAAGCAACAAAACTCATGATGTAATCGAAGCAAGATCCAGAAATATTATAGTATCCAGAGATGTCCCTGAAGACTCTGAAGTAGCTGAACTGGTCAAGGAATACGAATCTCTGGTTGCGGCCCTTGCCAACCAGGTGATCGGTAACATTACGAGTGATATTACAGCAGTAATGAGTGATTCAGGTGAATCTGCTCTGGGCGACATAATAGCCGATGCTCAGCTCTCTGCTACCTCCGACCCAGGCAATGGCGGTGCAGTTGTGGCTTTCGCGAACCCTGGAGGCATTCGCGCTGATCTGATATATAATCAACAGAGCGGCAGTGAACTGCCCGGTGAGGTCACCTATGGCGAGGCCTTCAGCGTCCAGCCCTCTGAAATCAGCCTGGTCACAATGACCTTGAACGGCACTCAGATCGACACTTTGCTGGAGCAACAGATCGACAACCCAACTCCGCGCATACTGCAGGTCTCAAAAGGCTTTAGCTATGCCTGGAACGAAAGCGCCCCCGTGGGCAATATGATCGACATCTCCAGCATAAAGATCAACGGCACTGCTATTGATCCGAACAGTCCTTACCG
>CAYSZA010000385.1:0-2383 GCA_964435275.1 uncultured Methanosarcinales archaeon
TTCCTGATCAATATTCTTCCTGACCAGTATTCTTCCTGACCAGTATTATATACTGATTATTTTCAACTGTTTACTACATTAATTCCTGAGTACTTTAATTACCAATTGCTATTATTGCTGATTGCTATTACTTCCGGATTATCTCCACTGATCCGTCTTTTTTGCCGATATAAAGTTCATCCACATTGGAAAAAATCCCATGTTCAACAACTCCCGGAATTGAGGACAGCTGGAGTGCAAGGCCTTCAGGATCGTTTAATACGCCAAAATCTACGTCAAGTACGAAGTTTCCATTGTCGGTAATTACAGGCCCGTCTTTTCTCAGAGCAAACCTCAACTCAGGCTTTCCTCCCAGCTCTTCAATCATTTTAATAACAAGGGTTTTTGCAAAAGGGAGTACCTCGACCGGCACGGTTTTGTCAAGCTGCGTGCTCGTTTTTGATTCGTCTGCTACGACCAGGAAACGTCTTGCGGATGCCGATACTATTTTTTCCCGGGTATGAGCAGCTCCTCCGCCTTTGATTGCGTAGAGCTTTGAATCGATCTGGTCTGCTCCGTCAATAGCAATATCCAGTTCCGGATGTTGGGCAAGGGTAGCCAGAGGGATGCCGGCTTCTATGGCAAGTATTTCAGACTGGTATGAGGTGACAACCCCCAGGATATCGAGCCCCTCTTCCCTGACCCGTCTGCCGAGTTCTTTTATTGTATATGCAACAGTTGAGCCTGTTCCAAGCCCCACTACCATTCCCGACTCTACCATCCGGGATGCAGCAATGCCAGCTGCGCGTTTTTCCGGAGAATCGGCGGATGTATTTCTTTCTGTCATAATATGTTCCCTTCCGGTTCGAATCCTGAAAAAAGAGTTATGAGTCTAAACTGGAAATTTGACTGGAAATTTGACTGGAAATTTGACTGGAAATTTGACTGGAGATTAAACTGGAAACGTTTAAACTCCAGAAGTAAGGGATTTCAGGGAGAAAGTCTTCTCCTATCCCTTGGAAAGAGTACGGTATCCCTTATATTGTCGGTCCCGAGCATGGTCATGATAAAACGTTCACAGCCCATGCCCCAGCCTGCATGTGGAGGCATGCCGTATTCGAAAGCTTTAAGGTAGAACTCAAAGCCGTCAGGATTCAGGCCCTGGGACTCTATTCGGCTCTTAAGCAGGTCAGGAATGTGGATACGCTGGGCTCCTGAGGAAAGTTCCATCGTGCGGTGCATCATGTCAAAAGACTTGCTGAACTCCGGCCTGTCCTCATAAGGCATTGCATAGAAAGGCTTAATCTCAGTTGGCCAGTCGATAATGAAATAGTGGGATTCCCCTGTGGTCTCGTAGACGTAATCACCCACAATATGCTCTCCGACTGTGCCGAGGTCATCTCCCCAGTGCATTTTCTCTTCCGAGCGGGCGTTTATGATCTCAATTACCTCGTCATAGGTAAGTTTAAGGAAAGGAGTTTTCGGGACTTTCAATTCAACCCCAAGTGTTTCAAGGGAAGGCCTGCACTTTTCTATAACCTGGGTGTAGGCGTAAGCTACGAGGTTTTCGAGAATCTCCATTACATCGAAGTGATCTGCGAAGCTGACCTCGACATCGATAGAAGTAGCCTCGTTCAAGTGCCTGCGGGTATCGTGCTCTTCTGCCCTGAAAATCGGGCCGATCTCAAAGACCCTGTCAAAACCGCCGCTCATAAGGATTTGCTTGAAGAGCTGGGGGCTCTGGTTCAAAAAAGCTTCCCTGTCAAAGTAAGTAATCGGGAAAAGTGCGGTGCCGCCTTCGGTTGCAGTTGCCACAACCTTTGGAGTTGCGGTTTCGATAAATCCGTTATTTACAAAGTATTCCCTGATCGCCTGAAGGGCCTGGTGCCTTATTTTAAAAACTGCAGTTGTTTCGGCCCGCCTGAGGTCAATGAATCGGGAATCGAGCCTGGTATCCAGTTCAGCTTCCACCTTGCCTGTAGTGTCCATAGGCAGTGGAGACTCAGCAGCATTCAGGACAGTGATCTCTTCAGGAAGCAGCTCATATCCGTTCGGAGCTTTCTCTTCGAATTTGACCGAGCCGGTTACTGTAATTACTGACTCGCGGACAAGCCTTCTTGCAGCATCAAACAGCTCTTTGTCGACTTTCTTTTTTACAAGGGTGACCTGAGCCTTTCCTTCCCGATCTCGAAGCACTACAAAACAGATCCCGCCGAGGTCTCTTACCTCGTGGACCCAGCCTGACAGGGTAATTTTCTGACCGTTGTCAACTTTTTCGGGTTTGACATCGGCTGTATAATGTGTTCTGAGCTTTGCTAATGACATAAATTCACCTTATTGGGAATAAATTAAATGAAAAATATAAGAATGAAGCTGAAACGTAGGTGAATAGTCATAACTCATT
>CAYSZA010000386.1:0-2365 GCA_964435275.1 uncultured Methanosarcinales archaeon
TGGCGCCTAAAATACCCGCTTTAATTGCTACCATCTAAAAAGCTACCTCCGGAAAAAAAGTGATCGATAAAAAGGAAAAAGAAAAGTGGAATAAGAATATTATTCCAACTGACTGCCGTTTTACTCTTCTACCTTAATTGCCTGGTTCGGGCATGCCTCTTCACATGCGCCGCACTCTACGCATTCGTCCTGGTCGACAATTGCAATTCCCTTTTCTTCGTCAAGGGTGATTGCTTCAGAAGGGCATTCATCGACACAGGTTCCGCATCCTGAACATTCATCTGCATTAACTAACGCTGGCATATTTTTTCACACTCCTTTTGATTGCTCGATATATACCTGGAAATTAAATATGGCGTTTTTGAAACTTCCATAGGATATCGAAAAGTTTGGTCATAACGCCATTAACAAGATAACCATAAAAACTTATCGCTTTTTAGCAGAAGGCAGCCTTCAAAAATCAGGATGGAGTTAACCAGCCGGCGACTAAAAATTATATCATTAAAATTTATAAATAAAAAGAAGATTTAAATTAGTTTCTTCAACACACCGAATCATGCATAGCAATTCCGGAATCAGTCAGGCGGTACATTTCCTCTTCAAATTTCAGGAAGCCTTCCTTGAGCAGGAAATCCATATTGAACTTGAAGAAGAAATCGGTTAATCCGGATTCTTCCTTTAGCTGTTTTTCAGTCTTCCCAAAAATTCCTACAATCCGGAGAAGCTTTCTTCTCGCAGGGTTTATGGACACTTTTTCCATCATCATATGTTCCAGCTTGACAGCTTCGCCTTCTGTAGGCTCACCTTTTTTCTCGAAATAAGCATCAAGTTCATCGATTTCTTCGTTCATATTGGAGCTCCGTTATTTTTTTACTGATTGGAACCTGCTCTTTTTTAAAAGTTCCGAAAAGGATAAGTGTGATTGTAACCCTCTAAGTTAAGTCTCGCTTTTTGACCCTGGTTTTAAATTGAGTTTTACAAACGCTATCTCGTTTGATCCGCGCCACTGTTCTTTGACTTACTTTAAGCTTAGCTTCAAACGTTCGCTCGTTTGATCCGCACCAATGCTCTTTGACTTACTTTGAGCTGAGATTTACTATTTTCATTCGTCTTTCCTGTATATATTGATTCTACATATTTGCGCGTTATCATACTCGCCATGGTTCTCAGTATGATGCTTTTGTTCCTCCTTTTCAAAAGCTATTCCTGATTTCCCGAGAGTCTCTTCAAGAGTATTCTCAACGATCTCTATAAGTTTATCTTCCGGAATCTTAGTAATTGCAGAAAGCAGCCTGAGTTCGGCTTTCTCACTTTTCCGATCCGAAATGACCTCGACCTGAGGCAATTCTTTAGACGAGGTTACACTGCCCTTTACCGTAGATTCGGGGAGTTTCATGGAAAGCTTCACGTGCCCTACAAACTCGGGATTAATTTCCCGAACCCTGTCCTGAATGGCCTGAAGGTTTTCTTCTATAAAATGTGCACTTTCTTCAGGACTGAGATCAAGGGGTCCGAGGGTATAGAGAGTTGAGTAAGCTGAAATTTCTGAGAGTTCAATGGAATTTTTCATTTCTTCGGAAGACTTTTTAAACCCTGACACAGCCAGATGCAGAAACAGCTTTTCGAATTGCTCATCTTCATGTTTTGCCGAGAACTTTAGTATCCGGGCTTCAGGGTTCATCTCATGGAGCATATTTTCAGCAGCAAGGACAGTTTCTACAGGCGTTATATCGATTTTGTTTATGCAGAGAATCTCAGCTTCCTTAATCTGGGTCTCGATAAACCTGGGAATTTCTTTTGCTGTGGTTCCAAAGCGGCCAGGATCTACAAGGGTTACCACCGGGGCAAAGGAGAGTCCAGAGAGCCCCATTGTTTCGATTTCTTCCCTTATCTGGCCTGGAAATGCGATTCCTGTCGGTTCGATAATAACAATGTCAGGCGCAAACTCTTCCTCCAGGGTCTGAAGGGTATATTGCATGCTTATTCTGAGTGTACAGCAGATGCAGCCGCTTGTAAGCTCCTCGGTTACAATACCCGGACTTGTGAGAATATCCCCATCAAGCCCGACTTCTCCTATCTCATTTACAATGATTGCAGTCTTTTTCCCTGCGTTACTGAGCTGCCTGCTGATCTTCAGTATGGTGGTAGTTTTCCCGCTTCCGAGAAAACCTCCTATAATCATAACTTTCATGTCTCTCTCCTTTTTCGAGTAATAAAATTGTTTTTCAGGTGGGCTGAGGTATATAATCTATTTAATGATATATATAAAATTGGAGTCCAAGTCCTGCAAGCCTTTTGAAAAAAGGTTTGATCGCAAGCCTTTTCAAAAAAGGCTTGAGCGAAAACTACCCCTAGCAACGGCGTG
>CAYSZA010000387.1:0-2344 GCA_964435275.1 uncultured Methanosarcinales archaeon
CCTGTGGCTTTCCTGAAATTCCATGTCTATCTCCCGAACTGTCCTGGAGCTTTGTTTGACCTCTTGAATTATATCACCTCGTCGGAAGCAAACATTACTTTTCTTGATTTTGACGATCGTGGACAGCACCCTGAAAGGCTTGTTGTGGGTCTTAATATTGAAAACCCAAACATGATAGATGCCCTTCTTAACCAGCTCAAGTCAGGGTACAGAATCGAAATTCTTGAGTATGATACAACCGGGGAGAAACTTGATGACACGGTATTCTACCTTAGGCTGGCCCAGAAGCTCAGGTCGTTTATCGGGAGTGCCGGAGATGCCTTTTTGATGAGGTTCCTGCATGACATTAATCATATTGCCCAGGAACTCTCAAATCTTCGGAAAGACCCAATTGAGGTCTTTGAGAATATCCTGAAAGTAGGGGATTGCCTTAACCGGACGTCAGGAGATAATTTCTATGCCGACGTGCAGCGAATCAGAATAACGGACGATATTGAACTTTTCTGTTTTCAACCTCCCTGCGGGGGAAACATCTATCTCTTTGATACCCCTTCCGAAAGGGTTATGATTGACACCGGATATGGAATTTATTTTCAGGACATTGTGAATATGCTACAGCATTACGGGCTTGGAGATCTAAACCGGCTCAAAAGAATTTATATTACTCATGCCGATGCCGATCACTGTGGAGCTGCCGGCTTTTTTCCTGCACCTTCCTATCTTAACCGTGAAACTTTTTTAATCACGCGGGAAACCAGCAGAGCTTATGGGTCCAGCAACCAGGGTTGTATTCTGGAAGAAGTTTATACGAAGATAATTAATTTGTTTTCCAGATTTACTCCTCCTGAAAATATAGTTCTCTTTCCCGAAATTTCCTTATCAGGTGAAACAATCGAGAAGCGGGGATCATTTCCTGTCCTTTTTCGATTCCAGATAGGCGACATGGAGTTTGAAGCCCTTGCAGGAATGGGCGGGCATATGC
Source organism: uncultured Methanosarcinales archaeon (assembly GCA_964435275.1). Lineage (GTDB taxonomy): Archaea > Halobacteriota > Methanosarcinia > Methanosarcinales > Methanosarcinaceae > Methanosarcina. The sequence goes on from CAYSZA010000387.1 coordinate 983, forward strand.
ATGGAGAAATCTTCTATCTCTGCCCTGAAGAGGGTTTGATTTTTCCTGAAGACGCAGTAATCAATTTCAGAAGCCTGAGTCCTGAAAGAACTGAATATAATGTACTGGCTGATTACCTTATGACGTCGGTAAACGTTGACAGTAAGCTTGCGCGGGAAGAACGAAAGGCCCTCCTATCCTTGATTTCTGAAATCGATGAGAAGCTCGCCGGGAAAAACAGGAAATGCCTCGTCTGCTGCGGACATGGTTCAATATCCGTACTGGAAGATGGCAAACTTGTCGAATATACAGGATCAGAGAGATATACTGCAGGGCAAAAACCTATCTCCGTTTCTTAAGAAAATTCATAAAAACTGAACTCAAGGAAAATTTTTGATAATGTAAGAAAAGAGAGTTGAGGAAATGAAAAATCGAGAAACCAGAGAATTGGAGAAAATCAAAAATTGAGAAAATTCTCAAACCATAGTTTCACTAGTCTCTGTTTAACGTCATTTTACCACTTTTTACAGCTCTGCAAAATCAGCTGTTATTGTCGATCGGGGGTAAATCCGATCTTTTTTGTAGTCCAAAGCTTATGTAAAACATTTAAGACTATAAGAAAACATTTAAGACTATAAGCATTGACCGGTTGAAACACCAGACTTATGCTCCTCCTCTCCCTCCAAAACCCTGGCTGCTTCCTCCGGTCGAAGAGCCGCCTCCGCCTGACCCACCAGTACCGGTTCCACCGAAACCCTGACTTTTTCCTCCTCCGCCCGTGCCGGCTTGCTGGCTGGCGGCTTCCATTGCTTGCATAACGGAATCGGCTGACTCATATTCTCTATCAGGAATCATTTGCAAATCTTCAATTATATCACTGGAAGCCTTTTGTTTTCTGACCTGCTCGACAATCTGCTCTTTTTTCATTGGAAACTTCATGCCTCGGAATATTTCCTGCATAGAACTCGAACTTGCTCTCATACCTTTTCACCTTCCCCATGTTTTATGGATTTACCCCCAATTTAAACAATTATATTAATAATATAAATAAATACTTAATTATATATTTTAAGACATGGTCTCCGATTAATGAAAATCTCTCTCATGAGTGGTATTTCTTTGTCCAAAAATGCTGCAAAGATGAAGTATGAGGAACTGAGAGAAGCATTTTATAAAAGAAATGCGAGGGGTGCGATTCGAACGCACGAATTCCTACGAAAATGGGTCCTAAGCCCATCGCCTTTGACCTGGCTGGGCAACCCTCGCACTAATGTTCTGATTTTGTGTAAAACTAGTACAAAAAAAGAAGAAATTTAGTTTTTATTCAATATTAAATGCGCCGACCGGGATTCGAACCCGGGTTTTGGGCTTGGAAGGCCCAAG
>CAYSZA010000388.1:0-2344 GCA_964435275.1 uncultured Methanosarcinales archaeon
GGACAAAAGTAGGTACTGCAAGACTCGATTCAATAATGATTTACGGATGAGGAGTCTGCATGAAGAACACTGAGATTTCTTAGTATCTGAGATCGTAAAAGTTTATACTTACTTTTAGAATCCAGTGACTGAAATCCGTCAAAAACCGGGAAAACTAGCTGATACAAAAGTCCATTTTCAATCTTAATCAACGGGATTCTTTAGCACTGCTTTCGTGATCAGAAGCTCGATTAGTCACTTAAAGTACGAAGTTATTAGAAGTTATCAGATTAGGATTTTCAAACCTGCTCAATATAGTTAAAACTTCCAAAAAAGAGTGTACAAAAAAGAGTAATATGGACAGGACTTTCATCCTGCCTCTTTTTGAATCAATTTTCGACTTTGAAGATTTTTTACTTTCTTGACTCGATTGTGCTCTGGGCAGCTACGAGTCTTGCAATCGGAACTCTGTAAGGAGAGCAGCTTACATAGTCAAGGCCTATTTCGTAGGCGAAGTGAATGGATTTCGGTTCACCGCCGTGTTCTCCGCAGATTCCCATCTTCAGGTCGGGTTTAACGGAGCGGCCTTTTTCTATGCCGATTTTCATAATCTCGCCAACGCCTTCCCTGTCCAGGACTGCAAACGGATCGTGTTCGAGAATTCCTGCCTTCTGGTAGATGGGCACGAATTTGGACACGTCGTCACGGCTGAACCCGAAGGTTGTCTGGGTCAGGTCATTTGTCCCGAAGGAGAAGAAATCGGCTTCCTGCGCAATTTTATCTGCAATAATAGCTGCTCTGGGCAGCTCGATCATTGTTCCTACTTTGTAGTCGATCCTTATGCCTTTCTCGGCCATGACCGTTTCCGCCATCTTGCAGACCTCTTCCCTGGTAACAGAGAGTTCTTTTACAAGGCCCACGAGAGGGATCATGATTTCAGGAACAATCTGCATTCCCTCGTTTGCAAGTTCACAGGCTGCTTCCATGATTGCACGCACCTGCATATCATAGATTTCCGGATAGGTAATTCCTAGCCTGCATCCCCTGTGCCCGAGCATAGGGTTGAGTTCTTTTAGAGAAACTACGCGCTGAATGACCTTTTTTACCTCGTCAATCTTTCCGCAGTCTCCTGAGGTTTCGAGTTCCCTGAGCTTTGCGTCCAGTTCTTCCTTGTCAGGAAGGAACTCGTGGAGAGGTGGGTCAAGCAGCCTGATAGTTACGGGGAGGCCTTCCATGCTGCGGAAGATCCCAAGGAAGTCTTCCTTCTGCATAGGGAGCAGTTTTTTGAGGGCTTTTTTCCTGGACTTCTCGTCTTCGGCCATGATCATTTCCCTTACTGCGGGAATCCGGTCTTCTCCGAAGAACATATGTTCGGTTCTACAAAGCCCGATACCTTCGGCCCCGAGTTCTCGGGCAAGGCCTGCATCTGCCGGATTGTCTGCGTTTGTTCGCACTCCGAGGGTCCTGATTTCATCAGCCCAGAGAAGAACTTGCTTCAGGTCGTCATTTATTTCGGCATCAATCAGATCTACTTTCCCGATGATTACACTGCCTGCACTTCCGTCAATAGTAATATAATCGTGCTCCTTGACAGTTTGACCATTTACCATAAAGAAGCCGTGCTTTATGTCGATAGAGATTTCTCCGCAACCCACAACGCAGGGCTTGCCCATGCCTCTTCCAACCACTGCGGCATGCGAGGTCATTCCTCCACGTACGGTAAGTACACCCTGGGCAGCTGCCATTCCTCCTATATCTTCAGGAGAGGTTTCGGTTCGGACGAGAACTGTCTTTTCTCCGATCTCTGCCATTTCCTCGGCTGCTTCGGCAGTAAATACAACTTTTCCTACAGCGGCACCGGGTGACGCCGGAAGTCCCCTTGCGATTACTTCCAGTTTTGCTTTGGGATCAATTCTCGGGTGCAGGAGAAGGTCGATGTGCTCGGCTTTAACCCTCGTGACTGCGGTTTCCGTATCAATCAGCCCTTCTGCTACCATATCCGTCGCGATCTTCACGGCTGCGGCAGCTGTGCGTTTTCCTGTCCTTGTCTGCAGCATGTAGAGCTTTCCTTCCTGAATGGTAAACTCTATGTCCTGCATATCTGTAAAGTGGGCTTCAAGCCTCTGACAGATATCTACAAGCTGGCTGTAGGCTTCCGGGATCTTATTCCCAAGAGTATCAATAAAGTCCGGAGTCCGGATACCTGCAACAACATCTTCTCCCTGTGCGTTGATCAGGTACTCTCCGAAAAACTTCTTTTCTCCTGTAGACGGGTTCCTTGTAAAAGCAACTCCTGTGCCTGAGGTGTTCCCTCTGTTCCCGTAAACCATGGTCTGTACATTGACGGCTGTGCCCCAGCTGTCAT
>CAYSZA010000389.1:0-2316 GCA_964435275.1 uncultured Methanosarcinales archaeon
TTTTTTATAGGGTTCTTGACAGTTATCCTGATTGCAACGATTATAAAGAAAAGAAGTAAGCCTTAAATGTTAAAAGTACGTAACTGCAGGAAGCAAGGAACAGAAGAAAATAAGACGGGATGGAAATATCTTCTGTTCCAATTCCTTTTTTTAAACAGCGTCCCTGATTTAAGAGCTAAATATTTTTTAGGATTTCTTGGTTACAGTATTAAAGTTGCTGAGGGATTTCGGAAAAATAAAACCGTGAAGGTTTTTCGGCAATGTGCCGATTTTAGCATGAAAGTACATGAGGATATCTTCCTCATGTGCTCTCTCCATCCTCTTTCCCCATAATTGCAATTATTCCACTAATTATTTTGATACGTTCATCAACCGAGAATATCGCAGTCTCAACAATCTTCCTCTTTTGATTTTCTCCCTTTTGATATCCAGATTTATCTTCGTACATCTCATCATTTGTAATAAGATGCCAGATAATTGTGGCGATTTTCCGTGCCAGGGCAATAATCGCTTTTGAGTGTCCAATTGACTTCTTTTTTCTATTGAAAAGTTCTTTTAACCTGCTATTTTTCGTTCTTGCTGCTGCATTAGCAATCTGTGTTAAAATCCACCTTGCTACTTTTGATCCTCTCTTTGTGATTCTACCGTTATAGAATTTATAGAATTTATCTGCTGATTGATATACATTCAGAACAATTCCAAGCCATGAAGCAAGCTTATTTCCAGAAGAAAAATCCTTGAAATTGCCTATTTCAGCAATTAAAATTGCCGCACTTAGTTCTCCAATACCTGGAACTGACATTAAAATTTCCATTTCATGGTTATGATTACTGTAGGCATAATTGAAAATTTCTTTTTCCAGAGCTTCGATTTCATCGTCAAGATGCTTTATAAGCTTCAGACAGATCTGAAGCCGAAATGCAGCACTTGGAGAAATTTCTCTATCCAGAATCTCTCTAATCTGAACACTCTTTTTACGGACATTTGGGGAAAGGCTTTCAATAACCTGGTCGACAGTTTTACCTGAAGAGATTCCAGATAGAACTGCTATGCCACTTTTGCCAAAAATATCTGTAAGAACGCCTTTTAAGTGCAACATTTCAGAAGTAAGAATAGCATGAGCTTCATTTTTTATATCTGTTCTTTTTTCTACAAGTGTTAGTCGAAGTCGAACGTATGAACGAAATTCCCTCTGATCTTTGGCAAAAACTCTCGATGGCTGAATCATGTTATTTAAAGCAAGTTGAGCAATGACTTCGGAATCAAGCTTATCTGTCTTTTTATGTGTAAATGCCTTCATATCGCGTGCATTTCCAACTATAACAGGTAGATGTTTTATCAACGAATCATAAATAGGAACCCAGAAGTCACTAGTTGATTCACAAGCAACAACGTCACATTGTTCTGATACAACCCAATTTCTAAGAGCTAAAATTCCATCTTCGTCTCTTGAGAAACGTTGTTGCTTCTTTTTACCATATCTACTAAGAATAGTAGCAATTGAAAAACGTTTATGAATGTCCAAACCAAAGCTTTGTTTACAATATCTACCAATTAAAATCACCAAGTTTACTTGGGCAGTGGAATTGCCTAAAAGGCCAATTTAGCATCCGTGATCAAAGTCACAGTTGAGCCTTCGACGGCAATTCACTGGTTAGTTTTCTGACGGTTTTGAAAAACCAAAATCTGCACAACCTTACTGCCCGAGATAAAGATGGAGTCAATGTTCAAAAAAGGAAAGGTGAAGAGTACTTTCATGCAGTTGTGCATGTTATTCAAAGAATATCATGTTCGTTTTCTGTAAAATCACAAATCTCAAGAAGTTACACGGTAGAAAATTTCATATCGGAAGAACAAAATTACACACAGTGCACAAAAAATTGACTTCAAATTTACAGAAAATTCGTGACACTGCCGATTTTTCTTTTATCTCAGATTGGCCTTTAGGAGCGTCTAAGGCTAATCCCCGTTATTTCAATGGTGGGATACAGCTGTCAACTCTCTCGTAATATGTTTGTTGATAGCGTTTTTGTACTTTCCAACCTATACTCTATTGTCAAGTTTTGTTCTGGAAGCTGCGAATGCTACAGAAGCCGCTTGACTTTGCTCTGAACTCTAAGTATGTGGTTCTATGAAGAAGTTTCATAGGTAAAACTTGGAACGGTGAAAGCGAGACAAGGAATAATAGTGGCTCTAGGGCAGTATAGCCTCGGTTGAAATACCGTAGACGCCTGCCGTTTTAACGGCGGGAGCTGTCACTCGTTTGATCTTAATAGAAACGTCAGGTAGTTTCCTCACTTTATTAAATTCAGGATT
>CAYSZA010000390.1:0-2280 GCA_964435275.1 uncultured Methanosarcinales archaeon
AATTAGAATTTCCTCTGAAGTTTCTGTCATTAAAAGCCATTTTTGTTTCACCTTGTTTTAGTTTTTGTTAATTGTTTGAAAATAAGATTGTATAGAACTCTTTGATTAAAAACAAAAATTGGTTTTTAATAACAGATTATTATACGTCTCTTTATTTGTCAACACACATACATGGCATTTAAAATATATAAATCTATCTATAAAATAGAAGCACATTTCTCATATGAGATCAATTTCCAGGAATGGTTTGCAGGGAAAATAACAGCCTATTTTCTTAGAACTCTTGAAACTCAGATCCAGTTGACATGTTTTTACTTTTAAAATAATCTTCCAACAGAAGAGAATTAATTTGATCTAAAATACAGCCCTGTAATGTGCTCCTTTAAATCTACAAAAATCGCGGGTTTTTCAAGTTCACTTTTCTTACAAACGTATTCGGGGAAGATTTCATTAGACCGCCGGCGGGAGAAATATATTAATACTGAGTTAATGTGAAGAGAAGTTCACTTTCAATTAGAAAAACCCTCCCCAAGGGAAAAGATCACTTTTATCAAAAAGGCCCTGCGAAGGGCTCCTTCTGAGTCTACAATTTAACTGAATGAATAGTCTCCTAAAGTCTCAAGTTAATAATATTGTATAGCGACGTTTTTATGCAAGAAAGGAAAATCTAAAGTATGGACTTCACAGGGACATGGCACATTTACGAGATGGAACTATGGGATGAGGACGATTTTAATATGGAAGTTCAGGCTTATATTACGATAGAGCCAGACAACATGGGGCATTTTCAATTTGGTTTAGTTTATGGTTATATAGATGGAAGGATCGTTGATTATGCTGATGGCAAAAGATTTGAATTCACCTGGGAAGGAAATGAAGAGTGCGACCATGTCTTTGGTAGTGGCTGGGTAAAGATTAAAGAAAAAGACGTACTGGAAGGCGAGTTTAGATTTCATCTCGGAGATAGTTCTACTTTTTTAGCAAGGAGGGCAAAGTAAAATCAATTAATCGGAAAAAGATCCTGCAAAGTGCCCCTTCTAAATCTACGAAAATCACGGATTTTCAATTTCTCTTTTCTGGCTCTTCGCTATTTCGAGTGGGTAACTTACGTTTAGCTCCTAAATATTGAAATTGTTTATATAAAATATGGAAAACAGTTATTGTTGAAAATCACATTCAAGCTTGATGTTTTCAGATTTAGTCTGAATACTTTCTAACTAAACAATTATTTTTAACCCATACAAAATAGCGAAGAGCCTCTTTTCTTAACTTTATCTCAACAAACGTATTCGGGGAAGATTTCAGCAGACCGCCGGCAGGAAAAATATATTTAAAATGAATTAGGAAGTAATGAGAAAAATAAGCTTAACAAATAAACCCCACACAGCAAGGATCACAACCAAAAAATTTACTTCATAAGAGCTTCGAATTCTTCTACTGTAAGCCCTGAAACTTTTATTAAGTTTCTTAAAAGGCCCGGCTTCAGTTCTTTGTGCTTCGGAACAGCAAGTGTAACTTTAGAACCCTCTTTTCTCAGGACAACATGACTTCCTACCTGCCGGTGAGGGAGCCAGCCAGCTTTGGAAAAGGCTTTAATTGCCTGCATCCCGGAAATTACAGGAAGTCCAGACATTAAGCAACCACGTCAACTACTCTACAGGAGGATTTCCCAATGCATTCCTGCAGTTCGTCTTCTGCGAGGGATTCCAGGCAGGCCTGAATCGCTTCTTTAATATTTTCAATAGCTTCTTCAACCGTATCTCCCTGTGAAAAACAGCCAGGCAAACCGGGGCAGCTGGCAATAAATCCCCCAACTTCTTCATCTTCCTCAAGGATAATTTTGAACCGCATAAGACCGATTATAAGGCTTTTTGTTTAAATTTATATGGGTAAATTTAACTTTCAGCCATATTTAATAAGAACATAGTTCGGTTAATAGGTTTTCACTTGAATCAGAAAATAGCTCTCCCCAGCAGAAAGATCACTTCGATCAAAAAAGGCCCTGCAAAGTGCCCCTTATAAAGCTGCAAAAATCACGGATTTTTCAATTTCTCTTTTCTTAGCGTTATCTTAACAAATGTGTAAAGGGGAGATTGAGGCCAGAAGCAGGCAGGAAAAATACTTTTGGATTGATAAGAGTGGTTTTAGGTGAACTCTGTATTAAATTATTGTTCGACTTAAAAACATTTTATGCAGCAATGATTTTTGTTCAGAAACAATATTTCTTACAATTAATTTAAAATAAGAACGGGATAATGTATACTATAACGGGAGCAATTA
>CAYSZA010000391.1:0-2278 GCA_964435275.1 uncultured Methanosarcinales archaeon
TATCTCCACACTAATATGAAAAGTTTGCTTATAGTGAGCTAAAAATATTAGAAGTCCAGGCAGTTGACATGAGTGATAATATTTGATAAGTTAGAGTTTGTCAGCACCCTAAGATAAAATTTTGAACTCACATTTTTCTCCCGCAGTTATAACAATAGCCTTTATGAACGCAGATTGTGCCGCCGCATTCGGTGCATTTCCATCTTATATTTTCATTTCTGAGAAATTCCCCTGTGCCAAGTTTTTTAACGTTTTCTAGATTTTCAATCATGCTCATATTATATTTGGTACGATACCTTTTATCCAGATGTTTTAAATTTTTGCAAGGAAAACTCTCACATTCAAAACAATACGTTAATTCGTTTTTTGTTAAAATTTCACATGTTTTTATTTTGCATATGACTCGAGTAACAGGTTTGTTAGCCTCAATTCTACAGCCGGGGCATTTATTTTTCTTCCTCAAGTAAGCCATGCAAATGTAACAATTCATTCCACAGGGAGCAATGAGTAGAGATTCATTCAAAAATGTCACACTCCTTATATCCTACTCCTTTATACTGCGTGTATCTTTAGATAGTAATGTTCATAAAGTTTACATACGCTGACAGTAGCATAAGTTCCAATTTTTACTGTCAAGTAAGCCATAAGTAAAAGTGTGTATAGTTTTACTGAAAATGTGAAACATTCATTCTGCAGATGGATGGGTATACAGGCTTTTTACAAGAGATGAGCCAGTAAAAACAGTTTAACCTGTGCTTTGTGTGTAAAGTTAAGGGCCAAAAATGAGGGAATTTTTTGAGGACATTTGTTTTGGATAACTATTACCGACGGTATAAAAAGAAAGGTTATAAAAATTAAAAGTAGTAAGCCAACTTTTAACTGAGTCAACTTATAACTTTTTTAAATTTAGGTAAGAATTAGTGTCTTATGAACCCACAACTTCCCATTATAACTTTTGCACTTGATAGTCAGACAACTAATATAATAACCAGTCTTTGCATACGTGTGTACCGGATTTTTTAGTGATGAAGTAATTTCTGTTCCTTCGAGATACTTTCCATCTCCAAAGTCCCATCTGATATATACCTCATCACCTTTTGACAGATCCTTAAATTGTACTACTCGCGGATTAGTAGTTGAAGCGGCTACCGCCGTATAATCAATGGTATTACCCCCGCCGGATAGACGTTCTGTTGCTGGAGGATATCCTTCACCAAGGGGAGTTTTATATATAGTAACTTTTGCAGAGGCTGCTGTTGACAATAAAGTTAACATCATTAATATGGTGAAAACAGATATTGTTATTTTCCATATATACTTTCCATTATTTTTCATATTTTTCCCTCCTGTTTTTTTTCATAGTTTAATCCTGAAAATACCAGTAATCAAAAATAACAGAATAAATTAGCACTTAAGCATACTTATTTTCGAAAAATCAAATAGAAAGTGAAATAGGAATTTAAAGCTTTATAACGCTTTATTTTTTAATCTAAAAGATTATAACAATATGAATTAATTTAATAATGATCACAAGTGTTAATATCTTAAAAATAAGGATTATAAGAAGATTATAAGATTCAAGATCTCAAGGGAGTTCTTTACTACTACGGGAGTGCGGAGGGTCATACATGCTCCGTTCTTTAAGTCGGAATGGTTGCGCGTAATTTGATTTCCTGCAGGAATCGACGGAATATCCACAATTTACTGGAACCTCATCAATTTGAGGCACGTAGGCATGACCGATTACACAGTGCCGATAGAATGAATTTTCAAAAACCATCCCTAAAAAACATGATTTTTGTTCCAGAATAGACCAGTATAGACGCCTATGGGTTCAGGGGATATGGCGGATACCATGCCAAACTATTGGTATGCCCTGCATGAGGCTGAGTGTTTGAGATCCATAAGTACTGTCGGGTTAGATCCTCATGCAGGGTTTTTAGGCAGTATTTCAATATTCTGTAAATTCAAAATTCAGGGTGGGAGAAAGTAACCGACTAAAAATATATCCCGGCAGTTCTCCCGATTGAAAAGGTAGATAGCTCCCTGTTCTCTTAACTCACCACAGCAATGCGATCCATAGGCCCTGGAGTCACCGGAGAGAAAGCTGTCAAGTAATTGACAAGGGCATCTCTACACAGAGGACCTTCTGTCCTATTGACCCCTTCCTTCAGAACAAAGAGATTATAACTTCCATCAGCCATGCGGTTGTTAACTGTTACACGGTAAGGACTGTTCGGATCAATAGCAGTGCCGTTGATCTTTATGCTGGAGATGT
>CAYSZA010000392.1:0-2273 GCA_964435275.1 uncultured Methanosarcinales archaeon
ATTCTAATTTACTCAAGCATACTCTACGATTTTAGTTCATTTAATTAGTCTGTGCTTCACTCAAACTCGATTGTTGCAGGTGGCTTGGGTGTAATATCATAAACCACCCTGGCTACTTTGGGAATTTCGGAGGTGATTCTGGCTTCCAGCCTTTTGAGTACATCCCAGGGAAGTTCGAGTGCTTCTGCAGTCATTCCGTCTCTGGACCCTACAGCCCTTATAGCTACGATCCAGCCGTAAGCCCGGATATCTCCTTTTACGCCTGTTCCCTTTCCAAGGATAGCAGCAAAAGTTTGCCAGGGGCAGAACCTGTCAAGAAGCTCCTCTTCAACTATAAAGTTTGCTTCCCTCACAACCTCAAGCTTCTCCTCTGTAACTTCCCCGAGAATCCGCACAGCCAGTCCTGGTCCAGGGAAAGGCATCCTTTCGCAGATTTCGTCAGGAAGCTGGAGTGCCCAGGCAACTTCTCGAACCTCGTCCTTGTAAAGATCCTCGATAGGCTCAACGATTTTCTTGAAGTCCATTACGCTCGGCAGCCCTCCAACGTTGTGATGGGACTTGATTCCGCCTTCGGACTCGATCCTGTCAGGGTAAATCGTGCCCTGGATAAGATAATCGGCTGCAAGCTTCCTTGCTTCTTCCTCAAACACGCGGATGAAAGTCTCGCCTATAGCCTTTCTTTTCTCTTCAGGATCAGTTATGCCCTCCAGGGCTGCAAGGAACCTATCCTTTGCATATACAACATCAAGGTTCATGTGGGAGAAAATGTGCTTTATCCTCTCGGTTTCTCCTTTCCTCATGAGCCCTGTGTCGATATAGATCGGCTGCAGCCTGTCTCCAATTGCCCTGTAAGCAAGCTCCGCACAAACAGAACTGTCCACGCCGCCCGAAAGCGCAATAATTGCTCTCCCGTCCTTTATTTCCTTGCTAATTTTCTCAACCGCTTTGGGAATGAATTTCTCGGGTTTTACCATTGAAATGCTCCTTAATGATGCTAAACTGAAATCCTTTGAAAAATGATCGTGATCAGTGGATACTATCAGAATTATCTGAATTTGATTATTTTATTGTGATATATGAGTTTGTGCATGGGGGTTTTGGTATTTAAAGGTATCATAAAAAGAAGTCATTAAATAAACAAAAATATTTTAGTTGTACTGAGATGGAATGAAGTTTTAAATATAATTCGTATGTAGAAGGTATAGTGTGAAAACTATATTTCTTCTTAATTTCCAGCCACTGATCTTGATTTCATATCACTGTCCAGTAACTTACTGGGGGGCAAGATCACTTATTAGTATTCTTTTTCGTAAAAAATTTACGGAAGTCCAAGTTCGGTAAAGAAAAGCAAGTAGTACTTCAAATAAGCAGAAGTTTCCGTTTACCCTTTCCAGAAAATTAAAAATTAGAATTATATACAAAGCTTTTCCAAAAATATTCCTATAAAAAGACCGGAGAGGAATTGGTGATAGGAATGGGCAGTGAGAACTATGAGATTATCGATAAGCTTGAAAGTATCGCAAAATCCCTGGAGAGCCTGGCAGAATCACAGAAGAGAATAGCTGAAACTCTGGAGTGGATGGTAAAGGACAAGGGAGTTGTAGACTGAGGCGAGTAGAAACTTCTGGATTAACGAAGAAGTTCTAGAGAATGGGAATCAGGGAGAACGGAAAATCTAATTGGTTGAAAAAAGAGCGTAACTGAAGAGGAAGACAAGAAGTGCCTGGGTGTAGCCACACTCCTTATCTTCCTATCTTTACCTCAAACCAAACATTAATAATCCTGACGCCAGAAATAAATAAAGCTTTATTTATTTCTATGCTTCAATTCTTTTTCCATGTTCCTTGGAATTTGCAGACTTCTTTTTCCTTTCTAAGTTCCGCTATTTTAATGAGATTCCGGATGTTGGTCGAGAGCTTACAGCAAATACTTTCACCCCGCACACCTGCAACTTAAATATGATGAGCTTGAAACATCACAGCATCATGACTCCAGACCAGGCTCATTTGTATGGGTGTCTAAATCCATAATTATATGAAAGAGATCTGTTATGGAAAGTATGAAATAGCTATTGTAAGAAGCACAAATAATCTGTCAAAAAATCGAAATATTAAGTATAATTATGCATAAAAGTACATTGATAAATTTATTTACTGGATCTTGTTCGGGATTTATATCTGGCGTTGAATTAATTTTACGTTCAGGGGGAGTTGAAAACGAGCACTGAATACGATTTTCTTAGGGCGAGTAAACGCGAGCTTGAGCCCAGGTCT
>CAYSZA010000393.1:0-2231 GCA_964435275.1 uncultured Methanosarcinales archaeon
GGGACTTATACGGATTCGGTTTTAATCCGGAAATCAGATGGAAAAATTGTGTGTTCGAACAAGGCACTTACAACATATCCGGATCCTATTGATGGAATAAAAAAGTCAATTGACGGACTTGATTCAGAGAAGCTGAAACTTGTGACTACGGTTTCGGTTTCGACAACTCTTGCCACCAATACTATTCTCGAAAAAACAGGATATCCTGTGGGACTTATTCTTATAGGGAATTATGATATTCCCGCGAATTCGGGGCTTGAGAATTGCATTATGGTACAGGGCGGGCACGACAACCATGGGAACGAAACCGCAGCACTTGACCTGGTGGAGGTAGAAAAGTTCGTACTTGAAATTAAGGACAGGGTTTCGGCTTTTGCAGTTTCCTCCTATTTCAGTGTAAGAAATCCTGAGCATGAACTGACAGTCAAAGCTCGCATTCAGGAACTTACAGGGCTGCCTGTGGTTTGCGGGCACGAACTTGCCCAATCTCTTGGGGCATATGAGAGAGGGGTTACAGCATATCTCAATGCCCAGCTCCTGCCTGTAGCCGGAGAATTTTTGAAAACGGTGGCAGCTGAGATCGAAAGGAGGGGGCTTAACCCGAGAATTGCAATGCTGCGCTGCGACGGGTCTGTAGTGAGCATGCAAGAAGCCATGAAAAAACCCATAGAATCGGTTTTCTCAGGCCCTGCAGCAAGCCTTCTTGGAGCCTCCTTTCTTTCCGGGCATGAGACCTGCAGTGTCATCGATGTGGGAGGGACGAGTACTGACGTCTCCCTGATCCACAGGGGGCTCCCAAACCTCAGTGAAACCGGAGCGGTTGTTGGCGGCTGGCAAACTAAAGTCCGGGCATTACGCATGGAAACCTCAGCAATGGGCGGGGACAGCCAGGTCTGGATTCAGGGCAGTAGTATAAATATAGGTCCCAGAAGGGTAATCCCGCTTTGCAGGGCAGCAGTCCTGTATCCGGGTTTTATGGACACCCTGAAAAAGCGCTGGATTCCGGACAGGCTCAAATTGAACGAGCATATCCAGGCAGCAAGATTCTTTGTCCGCACAGCACAGAAACCTGCCGGTTTGAGCAGGGAAGAAGGAGAGCTCCTTTCCCTGATAGGAAATGAACCGCTTTCCCTCAAAGACATCTACTGGGACAGGAATATTCTCCCTCCGAAGCGGGTAATGGACTCTCTTATTCGAAAGCGACTGATCCAGGCGATCGGTTTTACTCCTACTGATGCCCTTCACGTACTTGGAGAATATACGGAATGGAATTCCGAAGCTTCGGAAATCGGGGCGTCTCTGCTTGCAAATTTCACAGGCAATGACAAACATGAGTTCTGTATAAACCTGAAACGGCTTTTTGCCAGGAATATGGCGAAAAATCTCCTTGCGTTCTTAATGGAAGGAGTTAACAGGGCCGAAATTGAAAAAGTGCTCGAAGGAAACTTTTTCTCCCGTTTCAAGGTAGATATTCCTGTTGTCCTGCTCGGAGGTCCGGCAAGAGCATATATAAATGAACTTAAGGAACTGATAGATGCTGAGATCCTTGTTCCGGGTTACTCCGAGGTGGGAAATGCAGCCGGAGCTCTCGCAGGAAAAGGGATGAAACGCGTTGAGATAACAGTACGTACTATCTATAGTGAATCCAGGTACGACCTCAGGACAAAAGGGATCTTTGTATACACTCCTGCAGGAAGGCGGCATTTCGTTGTCAGAAGTGAAGCCCTTGAGTTTGCTGAAGAGTTCGGGAGAAAGCTCGTGCTTGATTACATGGCCGAGTCAGGGCTTTTCCAGGGAGAGGTTACGGTTAATGTAGAAAAAAAAGATATAATGACTCATGCAGGCGAAGTCCCCCTTGAGACCAGGTTTATTTTCGAAGGGATTGCGAATTCCGATGTATATGAAAGAGCTGCAAAGAATGAGAATAAGAGCCGGAAAAGCTTCAAGAAGCTGGCAGGGAAGGAAGGGCAGGATTTCACTCTGGGCACATCTCTCATGTAAAACATTCAGTCAACAAAAGTTGAGGGTTAATAGGATAAAGTTCATAACTCTGGTGTACGTTTGAGAAATGAAAGATAGGACTATCAGCCCAATAGTTCAGCTTACTACATTAGAAAAGTTTTAAATCATCCATGTGTGTATTGGTTGCTCATACAATGGAAACCGTACAGCGGACGCATAAATCCCTTAAGGAGTTAACATGATCCCAAGAAAAGCATTTTTGACAAAGG
>CAYSZA010000394.1:0-2197 GCA_964435275.1 uncultured Methanosarcinales archaeon
TTCATCCTTCAAGTTCTTTTTCCAGAAAGGCCTCCAGCCTGTCCATACCTTCTTTTATGTTTTCGATGCTGTTGGCATAGGAGAAACGCAGATAGCCTTCTGCCCCGTTCCCGAAATCGATTCCTGGGGTAACTGCAACGCCAGCCTCATTAAGGATCCGGCGGCTCAGTTCCAGGGAGTCGCTGCCGTACTTGCGGGCGTCGGCAAGGACATAAAAAGCTCCCATTGGCTCCTTACGGACGTCAAGTCCCATTCCGATGAGCCTTTTCAACATGTACTGGCGGCGCGTGTTGTAAGTCTGGACCATCTCGGCAACGTGTTCCTGTGAACCTTTAAGGGCAGCGATTCCCCCCTCCTGAACGAAGGCGTTGGCGCAGATGAAAAAGTTCTGGTGGATTTTCTGGATTGCACGAACACATTCGGGAGGACAGATAATATAGCCTAGCCTCCAGCCGGTCATTGCGTACAGTTTGGAAAAGCCGTTCAGGACAAAGGCATTCTTCGTATATTCCAGGATAGTGTGATCGTCACCGCTATAGACCAGGCCCTGGTAGATCTCGTCTGAAACGATTGGAATTCCTTTTTCGTCCGCAATCTCGGCAAGGCCCTCCAAGCTTTCCGGGGACATGACGTGCCCGCCAGGGTTTGAAGGACTGTTGATCAGGATGGCTTTAGTATTCGGAGTCAGGCACTGTTTTACTGTTTCCGGTTCCAGGGCAAACCCATTTGTTTCGCTCGTGTAAACAAAAACAGGGGTTCCGCCAAGGTATTTCACAAAATTCGGATAGCAGGCATAATGAGGATTAGACATTATTACTTCATCCATTTTCTCAAGCAGGGCCATGAATACCATCAGGAGAGCCGGGCTTGTGCCAGAGGTTATAATAACCTGATCCGGGCTCAGATCGACTCCGAACTTCCGGTAGTAAGACTCAACTATTGCCTCTCTGAGCGAAAGGAGTCCCTGGCTGTGAGTGTACTTTGTAGCTCCCCGGCCAATAGCAGCACAGGCGGCCTCACATATGTGGGAAGCCGTAGGAAAATCAGGTTCTCCTACCTCGAGATGAATTATATGTCTTCCCTCAGCTTCCAGAGCCTGGGCACTTTCCAGCACCTCCATCACATAGAAAGGAGGGATATCTTCAGATTTCTTTGATAAGATGGATTCGGAGTTTATAGAAAACATAAAAGACCTTCTGAAAATCAATTATTGTGAAAGGGGCTGAGGTAAAAGCAGGTAACACCGCTGAAGCTATACCTGAAACTGCGTATGCTTTCAAGATTTAAATATTCTGTGGGAAAAAACAGAATCAGAATTAAGAGAATAAAAGACAAAGCCTGATTCCGAAAAGATGGGAAAGAAAAACTTAGCTTCTGAAAAAACAGAAAGAAAAAATTAACCTCTGGTACAAAATCACTTTTATAAGATGTTTAATTTTTTGGCATAATTTTTTCGAGAACCTCTACTTCCGGACCATCCCAGCCCTGGCTTTCAAGTGTTTTTGCAAAATCGCGCTGGAAAGCCTGGAATTTTTCAACATTTTCAGGAAGAATATTAAGGAAGTCATAGTCGCCATATGCTCCTGTAAAGAAGGAAGAAACCATTTCCTCAAATTTTTCCTCTATTCTCTGAGGGTACCAGAACCCGTTCTGTGAGAGCAGAACGAGGTTAGGATCAGGAATAGGTACATCATCCGAATAAGTGTAAAAACCTATGAAAATTTCTTCCCCGTACTTTGCAAGGACAAGTTTCTTTTCAAACCCGGGCTTCTGGAGTTTAAGGAACCATTCACCTTTTAAGAGATCAGCAATTTCACTGATAACTCCGTGCGCTTTGAGGATCTTTTCTGCCACCTGCTGTATTTCCAGGATAAAAGTTTTGCGCTGCTCCTCAGGCATCTCAAGACAGGACATACAACTCTGATCGGCTGGAACACCAGCATGCTGAACCTCTCCTTCATCAGGTATCTCAGGTCCTTCAGTCTTTCCTCCAGCCTTTTTTTGAGATTCCCTCTCGGAATCCTGCCGAATATCGGGAACGTCACGCCTCACCTCATTTTCAGGAAATTCTACCGTAATTTCGCACCCCCTATGTATATAGATAGGTCTGAACACCCATAAATATCAGTTACTTCCCACAAGCCTTTTGAAAAAAGGCTTGATCGCAAACTTTTTCAAAAAAAGTTTGATCAAAAAC
>CAYSZA010000395.1:0-2197 GCA_964435275.1 uncultured Methanosarcinales archaeon
CCTTTTCAAAAAAGGCTTGATCGCAAACTACCCCTAGTAACGGCGTGATCAACCGGCGCAACGGTTGCGGCTCAACGGTTGCGCTCAAGAGGGCTCATTCAGGGCAAGTAAAATCGTTTTTTAACTCATTCAAAGAGTAAATTTATAGGTAATGTTATAACCGTTCATCGGTTGAGGAGTATTGATTAGGGAAACAGAGAAACTTTTTCAGTATTCTCTTTTTCTTTTTTCGCGGTTATTAATTTTGTCGATTTTTTCCGCGGCTTTTTTGTTTGTTAGCAGCAAGTAAAACCAATATAGCCCGTAAAACCTTAAACAAGGTGATTTGGGGACAGTTCTTTCGCCCGTCCAGATTGGGCTTCGGAAACATTGAAAAAAAGATTTTCTGAATTTGTGATGTAATTGTGACGATCTTGAATAAATTTCGGGGGATTGGTTTTAAACAGCTTTTAACCTCTGTTCCTTTCTGAATTTCTCTCTTGCAGCACTTTTCCAGGTTTCCAGATCAGGACCTTCAAATTTCTGTGCAATGGTTTTAAGTAAAGCAGGTATATCAAGGTGCTGCGGGCATTTCTCGAGGCATTGTCCGCACTGCACGCACTGGGAAGCATAGCCAAGGACTCCGCCTCTTATTATTCCACCTGGCTTTGCCGCGTACATGAGCTTGCCTTCGTCCTCATCCCCTGACAGGTATACGTTGTCATAAATTTCAAAACAGCCGGGGATATCCACGCCTGAGGGGCAAGGTAAACAGTACCTACAGCCTGTGCAACCGGTATTCATAAGCTTTCGGTACTTCTGTTCAACTCTATCCACAAGTTTAAGTTCGGCTTCGGTCAGGGTATTAGGATAAGCTTCTTCTGCGGTTTTCAGGTTCTCTTCGATCTGGAATTTCTCATTCATGCCTGAAAGCACAACCGTGACTTCGGGATGGTTCCATACCCAGCGAAGAGCCCATTCTGCAGGTGTACGTTTTACTTCAGCTTCATTCCATATTTCGTTGATTTCTGGAGGTACCAGCCTTGTAAGTTTACCTCCGCGCAGGGGTTCCATGATAATAACGCCCAGGTCTTTTGAAGCGACATACTTGAGCCCCTCAATACCGGCCTGATTCTTTCGATCCAGAAAGTTGTACTGGATCTGGCAAAAAGTCCAGGGATATGCATCCACAATCCGCTTGAAATCTTCAATCGATCCGTGGAAGGAAAAGCCGGGATTGACAATTCGGCCGTCAGCTTTTGCTCTGTCAAGGAAATCGGTTATGTTAAGACTTTCCATTTTGTCCCATAGAGTCCCGATAAGTGAATGCACAAGGTAATAATCGACATGGTCCGTCCTGAGCCTTTCAAGCTGGGCATTCAGGATTCTGTCCATATCCTCCCTGCTTTTTATTATCCATGAGGGAAGTTTTGTAGCAAGTTTAATCTTATCCCGGTATCCACCTTCAAGAATGGACCCGAGGAAGGGTTCGTTCTCTCCCATATGATATGTCCAGGCCGTATCTATGTAGTTGACTCCGTGGTCGATCGAATAGAGAATCTGGCGCTTTGCCTTTTCCTTATCAAGCTTCCCGTCCCTGACAGGAAGCCGCATGCAGCCGAAACCCAATACTGAAAGTTCGTCTCCGTTCTTTGGAATCCTTCTATAAAGTATTCACTATCCCCCCCTTGTTCCCCTTTTGCTATTCCTCTCTGCCTTTAAAATGACGTCATTAACGTAATTATACGTTATCATAACTTTATTAAATGAATAGAGTATTTGGACTGCACAAAAATCGAAATTGCTAATTCTAAAATTTTATTGACATCAGGAAAAAAATACTTGATATATTTCAATTAAAATTATAACTTTTTATAAGCTGGCATTCCAGAACCAATTGATTTGAACATGAAGAAGCAACTGGCCTGTGGATTATAGAAATACTCCAGTAAACCAGTTAGATAGTGAAATCGAACCAAAGACGGATGAAAGAAGAAAATCTCAAAGAAGGATCAAAATAGAGCAAAAAAGTTTTCAGGGATTTAAGAAACCCTTGTTTCCCTCCCGGCACTCTGGAAAGTCCAACTGGCTCCAGAGAACTTTGGAGTGATCTAATACAGGTTTCACATGTGAAGCCTGAATGCGTTGGGAAGCTTAATTATTTTAGAAAGCTTAAGCTTTTCAAGGAAGCAGATATATACAAAAAGATAGGCACTTA
>CAYSZA010000396.1:0-2176 GCA_964435275.1 uncultured Methanosarcinales archaeon
TTGCGATCAAGCAATTTTTGAAAAATTTTGCGTCAGGTTTTAGGCATCCCGACCCCTACAAAAACAAGCTTTGTTTCTACGGGAATTGCCCCTGTTTCGCTCAAAGCGATATCTTTTTTACTTACCTCGATCTGGACCTGCCCTCTGTCGAGGCCGGCTTCGGTCATGTATTCCATGACAAGTCTTCTTCCCAGAGCGTCGGCATATTCCAGAGCGTCTGGATAGCTTCCAAAAGTTTCCCTGCCCTGTGGGGAGAATAAAAGAACCAGCCTTTTCTTATCTTTTGAGTAGGTGCTTTTGATCAGGATTTCGATCCTTTTTATGCCCTTGCCCATAACGGCTCCAACGGCATTTCCTACCTCGGCATGTTCAGGCACTATGATTTCGGCATCGAGGATCTGCTTCAATTCCTTGATGTATGAAACAACAGGGCCTCCTATCAGCACCACAGGAATTTTCATTCTGAACTGCGTAAACCTGTCGGACAGGAGGATTTTTTCGATCTCCGCAGGAGGCACATCCTTCAGGATGAAAGATACCAGGTTTAACGCCATATTTCTTGCAACATCCTGTTTTATCTGTTTGCAGAGCTTGATGTGGTCTGTCTGGGTATAGCGTTCCAGAAGTTTTGCTCCTACCAGTGAAGCTTCTCCGTTCCAGGCTGTGTACTCTCCGAGTACGTGAAGGGCATCAGTTGGGGTGAAGCCGATTGCCTGGATCAGGCGTTTTCGTATGAGCGAATCAAGCAGGCCAGGAGAAAGCGTTTTCTGTGTCTCCCAGAAGATGTCGTTAAGCGATGCAGGAAAGTCTCCTATTCTGTCAAAGAGTTCCTTTTCGAACTTTCCAAGGTCCGAAGGTTCGAGGCCTGTCCTTACAAAGAACTTGGTAGGCTGCACATTTTCTTCTAGATGCATAGCCCCCGGGATTCTCCCTTTTCTCAGGGCTTCGAGAAAGCCCGGATACCTTACAGCTGCAACGCAGAGCGGGATAACCCGCCTTGGACCGATGTTTATTTTCATGTTCCTGATCCAGATATGGCTGTCTCCTCCCATTGCCGAGGTTTCCATCCTTATAGCCTTAACCTTTGTCTGCCAGCCTCCGACTACAGCACCTTCCGCACAGAGTTCAGGAAGCCCGTTTTCGAGCATGGAGACATCCGTACTTGTCCCACCCACGTCAACTACTGCACAGGTCCCAAGTCCTGAGAGATGGGATGCTCCTACAAGGCTCGCTGCAGGTCCTGAGAAGATAGATTCGATCGGTTTTTCCAGAGCCTCGTTAATACCCACGACCGAACCGTCGCATTTGAGCATCAGCAGCCTAGAATCCACTCCCCGCCTGGTGATTTCTTCCCTGATTGAGCGAATAAACTGGTCTGCAACAGGAATCAGCTGGGCGTTCAGGTAGGCTGTAATCCCTCTCTCGTAGGCCCCAAGATCAAGGGAAAGTTCGTGCCCGCAAACCACAGGCAGCCCTGTAAGTTCCTGGATGCGGGCTTTGACTGCCAGTTCATGAGCAGGGTTTCTTACACTGAAATAGGAAGAAACTGCAAAAGCCGAAACTTTATCCCTGACCTTACTGACAAAAGCCTCCACAGCCTCCATGTCAAGAGAGACCAGCTCGGCCCCATGGTGATCATGCCCTCCTTTTACGACTGTATGAAATTCGACATTCATTCTTTCAGGAATTTCATAGTCTCCTACTAGGATCAATCCCACAGGATAACCATTTTTTTCGAGGATTGTGTTTGTAGCAAGCGTTGTTGAGACTGAAACCATTTTTACGTCCTTTAAATATTTTTCTTCCAGCCCATCTATCGAGTTTCGTATTCCTTCAAGCAGGTTGGGATAGGTGGTGAGCGCCTTATTCGAATCCATCACTTTGCCATCGGAATCCCGAATGATGATCGAATCTGTATAGGTGCCTCCTGCATCAATGCCCATGCTGTACTGCATCTAAATGCCTCCTGTTCATTTTTTGAAATGGGGTTCATGAATTGGGGTTCATGAGACAGTTTATATGGTTAAAATTGCCGGGCATATATTATATTTAAAAGTATTTTATTCATGTGCATAATATGCTATTTGGGAAGTTTAGTGGTTTTGACGAACTAAAAGTCTAAACTGGTTTTAAAATAAGCGACGTAATTGACTATTTAGGATATAAGATTCGACAA
>CAYSZA010000397.1:0-2161 GCA_964435275.1 uncultured Methanosarcinales archaeon
GCAGTATACTTTTCTCTTTTGCAAAGGAAATGGGAGCTTCCACCCATATTATCGATTTCTATGGGCATGACGAGTCACTTGAGCACCTGCTCAGACTTGCCGGCGGCCTCGAATCCATGATCGTTGGAGAAGACCAGATCCTGGGGCAGATAAAGGAGCTTTATGCTTATTCCAAGAAAGCGGGAACGACCGGAAAAATCCTTGACACTGCCTTTGATAAGGCTATCCAGGTAGGAAAACGTATCCGTAATGAGACCAGAATTAATAAAGGTTCGGTTTCTATAGGTTCTGCGGCTGTAGATCTTGCAGAGGATATTCTGGAAGGGCTCACAGGAAAATCAGTACTCGTGATAGGGGCAGGGGAAATCGGAGTACTTGTTGCAAAGGCCCTGGCTGAAAAAGATATCGAGGCAATATACATTGCTAACCGCACCTTCCAGAAAGCCGAAGAAATTGCCTACGAACTTGGAGGGCATGCCGTCAGACTTGATGACATCCAGTCCTACCTTAAAAATGCTGATGTCGTTATCAGTGGCACAGGCGCTCCCCACTATATTTTAACCAGGGAAATGATTGAAAAAGCTATAAAAGATGGGGACAAAGCCCGTAAACTCCTCTTAATCGATATAGCAAATCCCAGGGATATTGAGGAATCAGCTGCTGAACTTGAGAATGTAGAGCTGTGCAATATTGACAATCTCAGGGTAATTAGCGAAAGAACGCTTAAAATGAGGAAAGAAGAAGCTAAAAAAGCCGAAGCTATAATTCAGGAAGAGATCAGGCTTTTAAACCTCCAGTACAAGCGTCATAAAGCCGATAAAATTATTTCCGATCTTTACAGGCAGGTATACGATGTCAGGATACGGGAAAGGGAAAAAGCAGTCAACAGGCTTTGTGCCTACCATACTATTGGAGAAATCGAGACCGAGGTGCTTGACGACCTTACCCATTCTATCGTAAATAAGATTCTTGCCGAGCCTACCAAAGTTCTTCGCCAGGCAGCAGAGCTAGGAAATGAAGAGTTCCTTGACGTGGTTTCAAGGATCTTCTGCCTCGAAAAGGACAGGGCGAGAGTGGAAAAAATGAAGCCCGATTGTGGAAGTCATTTAAGTCGGGTCTCTGAAAAAGGCATTCATAAGAAAGAATCAGAAACTACATGAGATTTACAGTTACAGAAGTGATCAAATGTTTCCAGATGTCAGGTTGAGACGATTGAGAAAAGGAAAGATCAGGAACCTCGTGCGTGAAACTACCTTATCCTTAGACGACCTGGTTCAGCCTATTTTTGTGAATGAGACCATCGACTCCTCTATTGAGATTTCTTCCATGCCCGGCATATACAACCTTCCTCTTTCGGAAGTTGTAAACGAAGCAAAAGAAATTGCAGAACTCGGAATCCCTGCAGTAATCCTCTTCGGGGTGCCTGCGTTCAAGGACGCGGAAGGCAGTTCCTCCTATGGGGAAACTGACGTTATTCAGGAAGCTGTCAGGAGAATCAAGGCCGAACTGGGAGATGAACTTGTTGTTATCACGGACATCTGCATGTGTGAATACACAAGTCACGGTCACTGCGGGATCATTGATTTCGAAACAAAAGAGGTCCTGAATGATCCTACTCTTGAGGTTCTTGGAAAAATTGCAGTCAGCCATGCAAAAGCAGGCGCCGACATGGTAGCCCCATCGGGAATGATGGACGGAATGGTCGAAGCTATCAGGCAAGCTCTTGATCTTAGCGGATTTGAGAATATTCCGATCATGTCCTATGCCGCAAAGTTCCATTCTTCTTTCTACGGACCTTTCAGGGAAGCCGCCGAATCGGGATATTCTTTCGGAGACCGTTCAACTTACCAGATGGACCCTGCAAACAGCAATGAAGCTCTCAGGGAAGTAACCCTTGATGTGGCCGAAGGCGCAGATATAATAATGGTAAAGCCAGCCCTTCCTTACCTTGATATTATCTACCGGGTCAAGACAGAATACGGGCTGCCGACAGCAGCGTACAATGTGAGTGGAGAGTACGCCATGCTCAAAGCCGCTGCAGCTAACGGCTGGCTTGATGAAAAGAAAGCCATATACGAGTCCCTCATTTCCATCAAAAGGGCAGGAGCCGACATCATCATTACTTACTTTGCAAAGGATGCTGCCCGCATGCTGAAGTAAG
>CAYSZA010000398.1:0-2154 GCA_964435275.1 uncultured Methanosarcinales archaeon
ATTGAAAAACCATAGTTAAAAACTGAAAAGAATCCGATGACAGGATATGGAAAAACAATAAAGGAACAGTTAAAAGCCGGCTTTATGCTTCAAATTCTTCCTTATCTTCCGGTTTTTTTTCCGTCTTATTATCGGCTTTTTCTTCCGGGCCGCAGCCGCTGCTGCACTTCTTTTCAATCCCTCGGGCACTTACGCAGATCTCGCAGATCCTTACTACAAAGTCAGTGGGCTTGTTGTCGATCAGGTCCTGAGCAAGTTTTTCTATCAATTCTTTCGTCTCACCCTGGAACTCGATCCGGTATCCTCTTTTCCCGGAAATGTACTGGGAAACTGCCGACGGGGCAATCCCCAGCAACTTTGCCGATGTTGCCTGTGACTGTCCTTTTTTCACAAGTTCTATTGCAAGACTGGCCCTTATTGCGGGGACCAGATCCCACACAATCTTCTGACACGGAGTTTCCATAATTACCATCACTTCTTGAGATTTTACAATTGAGAACGAATATATCCTATGTACATATATATTATTATCAGTGCAAAAAATAATAATAAGCCTGATACTGGAAACAATAGCTTCAAAAAAACCAGTAAATTTTTAAGAGCTCTTCTACTTCATCAAGATATATTCTACGGTTTTCCGCGCAATATCTGGTTTTTCTGCGTATCTTATGACAAAACTTAAATAGTCACAATTGTTATGTTATTCACAATTGTGAAGGTGAAAAATGTGACCGTTGAAGTTAAGACGATTTACATGGACAACTCGGCTACAACTCCAGTAAGAAAAGAGGTTGTTGAAGAGATGCTTCCATATATGACAGAAAATTTCGGAAACCCTTCTTCCATCTATGAGATAGGAAAAATCTCAAAACGTGCAATAGACGAATCACGGAAAAAGGTTGCAGACGCTCTCGGGGCTGAAGAGAGTGAGGTCTATTTCACATCAGGAGGTACGGAATCCGATAACTGGGCAATTAAAGGGATAGCCTTTGCAAACCTGAATAAAGGAAAACACATAATCACCTCTTCTATCGAACACCACGCAGTCCTGCATACCTGTGCCTGGCTGGAAGGGCAGGGCTTTGAGGTAACATACCTGCCTGTGGACAAATACGGAATGGTGTCCCCTGAGGAACTGAAAAAGGCAATTCGAGACGATACCATCCTTATTTCCATAATGCTTGCAAATAATGAAATCGGAACAATCCAGCCTGTAGAGAAAATCGGAAAAATCGCGAAAGAGAACCGGGTCTATTTCCACACGGATGCAGTGCAGGCAATAGGCCACGTCCCAATCGATGTCAAAAAGATGAATATAGACCTTCTTTCCCTTTCAGGACATAAGTTCGAAGGCCCGAAGGGCTGTGGAGCCCTTTACATCCGAAAAGGGGTAAAAATACAACCTCTTCTGCACGGCGGAGCCCAGGAAAGAAAGCGCAGGGCTGGAACCGAGAATGTCCCTGCCATTGTAGGCCTGGGAAAAGCAATAGAGCTTGCTACAGCCGAAATTGAAGAATCAAACAAAACCCTGCTGGAACTGAGAGAGCGCCTTACCAGAGAGCTTCTGAAAATCCCGAAAACCCACATCAATGGGCATCCAGCACAGAAGCTTGCAAACAACGTAAATGTCACGTTTGAATACATAGAGGGTGAATCGCTTCTGCTGCTACTGAATGCCAAAGGAATTTTCGCATCTACGGGAAGCGCGTGCAACTCTACTTCTCTCGAACCCTCGCACGTGCTTATGGCCTGCGGAGTTCCGCACGAAATCGTTCACGGTTCGCTAAGGCTTAGCCTCGGAAGGATGAACACCGAAAAAGATGTGGACAGGGTACTTGAGGCTGTACCTGATATCGTGCAAAAGCTCAGAAATATGTCCCCACTGACCCCGAACGAATACAGGACCTTTTGAGAGGCAGCAACGCATGGTATTGAAATAACTGAAGACCATTCTAAAGAAATTTGAATAACTCTTTAACAATTTAAAAATTGGAAACTGGCATTGGAGGACAGCTCATGGACTACAGCCTTAAAGTAATGGATCATTTTTCAAACCCTAGAAACATGGGAATCATTGAGGACAGTGACGGAGTAGGAGAGGTTGGAAATGCGAAGTGCGGGGATATAATGAAAATCTACCTCAAGGTTGAGGAC
>CAYSZA010000399.1:0-2138 GCA_964435275.1 uncultured Methanosarcinales archaeon
GCTTGCAAAAGTAATATATAAATTACTGGGTTTTTTCTTTCCAATGAAAATCCTGATTGCAGAATTTGCTGTCGGCACGGACATCGAAAAGTCCCTTATCCCCGAGGGGGCAGCTATGCTAAAAACCCTCGCAGAGAGCTTTGCCCGGCTTGGGCATGAGGTATATTACCCGTCGGCAGGCACGAAAATCTGTGCAGGCACAAGCCTTGAGTCTACTGCAGAAAGTTTCAGGCAGGTAATTGAGAGAAAATCAAGTTCCTGTGATGCAGGCCTGGTTATTGCCCCTGATTCCATGCTTCCCGAACTGAATAAAATCCTCGAAGAAAACACCGTGAACCTTGGATGTTCGCCTCAGTCGGCGGCCTGCTGTGCAGATAAGCTGCTCTGTACAGAAATCCTGAAGAAAGCCGGGATTAAGGTTCCTGATATAGCAAGAGAGACTGAAAAAGGCAAAAAATATGTCATAAAGCCGAGATTCGGCTGCGGGGCAGATGCAACATACCTTGTCACGGAATTCGAGAGCAACAATGAAAAGGAAGGACTCATTGCAAGCGAGTATATTGAAGGAGAGCACCTTAGTGTGAGCCTTATCGCAGGAAAAAAACCACTTCCTCTCACTGTAAACCGTCAATTCATAGAATTTGGCGAAAAAGAAGCTGAAGCCCGGGAAGATGGGAGAATAGCAGTTTCTGAAATAAAGTATAACGGAAGCCTTACTCCTTACCACAGTTCAAGGAGAGAAGAACTCTATGAGACCGCAATCTCTACAGTGAAACACCTGGACTGTTTCGGGTATGTGGGCGTGGATATTGTACTTGCGGACCTTCCTTACGTAGTGGACGTGAACCCCAGGCCCACAGCCTCACTTTTTGGGATCAGCCACGTTATGAAAGAAGAGGTAGGAGACCTGCTTTTAAAAAATAAGTTCGGAGAACCGCCTGATTCGGTAAATTTAGAGGGAGAGTACCGCTTCTCAAAGGATGCACTGGGAGAGCTTTTCGGAAGGGTTTGAGAGCCAGATAACAGATCGAAGAGCCAGAAAAATTAAGAGTACGGGAAACTTGAAAGAAACTAGAGTGAAAAATACAGGAAAGTTTGAAGAAACTGAACAAAGGGCTCAAAAATGAATTCCAAAGTCATCGGGATTGATATTGGAGGAGCGAATACAAAACTTGCCTCCTCGGACGGAACAATCGTAGAACTGCACTATTTGCCTCTCTGGAAAAACACGCGGCTTCCGGAAGTCCTAAAGGAAATCGCACAGCGCTTGCAACCCGAAAAAGTTGCTGTTGTTATGACCGGTGAGCTTGCAGACTGTTTTGAAGATAAGGAACAGGGTATCCGTTTTATAAAGGCATGTGTTGATTCCGCCTTTGAACCCTCAAAAGTGTCATACATAAACAGTATGGGCAGATTCCAGTGTGAAACTGACGATGTAAGGGAACTTGCTGCTGCCAACTGGGCGGCCTCAGCCAGGCTGATAGGAAATGAGTTAGGAGATTGCATCTTTGTGGATGTTGGAAGCACCACGAGTGACATCATCCCTATCATCTCAGGCGAACATAAAGCAGGGCTTACTGATTTTGAACGGCTGGCTAGGAGTGAACTCGTGTATGCAGGTACACTCAGGACAAACCTTGCTGCACTTCTCGAAAAAGTAAAACTTGAGAATGGATGGTGCAGGACGTCATCAGAACTCTTTACTACGACTGCGGACGCCTATCTCCTGCTTGGGAAAATCGATGAGAGCATATATACCTGCGAAACCGCTGACGGAGCAGGCAGGAGCAAAACCGACTCTATGCGCAGGCTTGCAAGACTGGTCTGCGCAGACCTCTCCGAAATCCGGGAAGAAGAACTCTATGAAATCGCAGGGCAGGTAAAGGAAAAACAGGTCTCTGCCCTGGCTGAGGCGATCTCTGAGGTTGCGAAAAGAAACGGGCTTAAAAGAATTGCAGCAGCAGGCCTTGGGGAATTCCTGATAAAAGAAGCTGCAGAAAGGCTCGGTTTCGAATGTGTGTCAGTATCCGGACGCTGGGGAGATGAGATCTCAAAGGTCTTTCCAGCATATGCGGCTGCCAGGCTGCTTGATCACAAGCCTTTTTAAAAAAGGCTTGAGCGAAAACCCCCTGGTGACG
>CAYSZA010000400.1:0-2133 GCA_964435275.1 uncultured Methanosarcinales archaeon
ATCAGAAGGAGAGAACACACAGGGTCCATCTGCGGGCCTATATATCTGCTTTATGAAAGAAATGAGCAGGAAAAACAGGAAATGGGAAAGTAGGAAAGTTGGGAAGTAGGGAAGTAGGACGAAGATATCCTACCTCTCAACACTTACCACCAGTCGTCCCAGTCACAATCGTTCCAGTCACAATCGCCCCAGTCGTTGCAACCACAGCCGAATCCAAATCCACGTCCGAATCCAAATCCACGTCCAAAGCCGCCTCTAAATCCGTGTCCAAAGCCGCCTCTAAATCCGTGGCCTCTAAATCCGTGGCCGAATCTAGGTCCGCCGAAGTGCTTTCCTCCACCAAATCCAGGTCCACCACCGAAGTGCTTTCCTCCACCAAATCCACCTTTTCCTCCACCAAATCCACCTTTTCCTCCACCAAAAGGAGCGGCGCTTACTGCTGCTGCTGTTACTGAAGCTACAAAACAGACAGCTAGTAAAATAGCCAGTGTCTTTTTAAGTCTATGTTCCCCCATTTATTTACACCCCTAACTTTTGTTAAAATTGATACAATTCAAAATGTGTTTTATAATCACTTTTCGCAGGCGGATGCATCGAGCTAATATTATTTCACTAATTAGTCATCCAGATTGACTTATTGAAGAATTTCTTGAACAAAATGTTAATTGGTATATCCACTTTATGCCCGACGTATATGCCTACAATAAGCGATTTCAAATTGTACCACTATGGTATAATCATTCAAAGAATATAATATCTAGAGAATTATAAATAAGAAACCAATAAATATTAAAATTGGAAATAATCCTGTCACGTTTTCGCAGATATATTTCATTAATAATATTTATTACAATTTATTCTCTTTTTCAAGAGAACCATACGAAAATAAATCTTTATTACCCAAAATTACAATGGTCTTGAAGTTCGTATCAACTGAAGTTATCAATAATTGAGTAAATCAGTGTAAATATATAATATTTATGTGTTTTTTTGTTGCACATAGACTATTTTTCACTAAGCAGGTTCTTTATCTTAATTCCATGGGACTTCGCAGTTGGACTGAAAAACAAGTAGCTTGAGACTTCAAGTGATCCAAATCAGAATAGATATGACAG
Organism: uncultured Methanosarcinales archaeon; assembly: GCA_964435275.1. Classification (GTDB taxonomy): domain Archaea; phylum Halobacteriota; class Methanosarcinia; order Methanosarcinales; family Methanosarcinaceae; genus Methanosarcina. Next base: position 1,116 of record CAYSZA010000400.1, read on the forward strand.
ATTTGCTCGTGTTCCATATTGCCCCTCAGGTGCGTAAGCTCTACCAAGGGCCTCAATCGTCAACATCCCAACTGTTCTGAACTAATCATTCAATCACTAATCAATAGTATTCCCAACCTTTCCAGCCGTGACCTAGGAAGAAATCGCTCACGGCTACCACATTAGTTTTAACAGTTTTAATCAGTACAACTATTTTTCAAATTTCTTTTACACTTATCTGCACTTCGTAAAAACGGATAGTAGTCAGAAGCTTTCCGTTCTCACTCACAAATCTTTTTCACTTAATGGCAGGACAGACTCTGGCTTTTAGAAAAACCTTTATTAACCGTTATATACGTTCGAACATATCAGTTAAACTCCGTAATGAAAAAATGCCTTTAGTAAAAAAACCTACGTGAAGAGAAAAACATTCGCTGAAGACATGTTTATATTTGTTGTGTCTTTCGTCCTGTTATCAGTATTATCAGACTCAGGGTGCATTGGGAAAAAATCTTCGACATCTGCTACAGAAGAGAGTAGAAGTGGATTAGAGGGAAGACAACTCACGGTTTGAGCAGGAACCGAGTTAATGAAACCAATATAGGACTTACGCAGTTAGACTGAAAAACAGCAGCATAGAACCTCAAACAGCCTTCCCTACGATACTTGCGAAAGACTTGCTTATGCTTCGTTTTAACTCTTTTACTGCGTAAGTCCTACAATAAACAGTCAATTGAGAATTTCGAAAATGAGACCATACATAAATCCAGGTCCACTATCGCAGAGTTGCTGAAATTTTGGAAGATGCAAAAGATCCCAGGAAAAACACAGGTTAGAAGGTGGACGAATGCAAAAAACTCAAAACCCAGGAAAGACAAAAATATCTGGGAAAGAAACTCAGGAAAAAGCAAAAGAAAAAGGAATTTTGTCAGTCCTTGTACATGAATTGAGACGCGAACTCGGCCCTACCCTCGAAGAAATTAAAGTAAAAGATGTCAGGATAGGTCTTGCCTATACCGGAGTCCTGCTTTCAGACGGT
>CAYSZA010000401.1:0-2107 GCA_964435275.1 uncultured Methanosarcinales archaeon
TTTGAATAAATGTCCTGTAAGCCGCACAAGCTTTTTTAAAAAAAGCTTGCGGTTAGCAGTACATGTTCTCTGGATCAGATATACCCCTGAATGTCAGTACTCTCGTCAACTGGTTTTGAAGGTTCCTTTCTCGGTCTCGGGATTGCTCTTGCAATGGGCCCGAAAACGGATTCGTATTCGTTTATGTGCTGGGTCAGCCAGCGAGAAAGCTCAAGTGCAGCAACCGGAGAGAGTATCACTTCGGTCTCTACACGCCTCTGGATAACCCTTGTCTCGGAGGCATCCCCAAAGATCTTGGGAGTATCGTTGTAAAAACCGATCCTGAAATCATAAGGGCTGTGCCCGCCTGCAGCTCCGATAGCATATATCTGCTTGAAATCCTGAGGCTTCACGAATTCGATTGTAATACTCTTTTTAGCCTTTTTAGAAGCTGCGTTTTCGATATTTTCTCTGGATTCTACATCCTCGGTCATGAAATTCCCTCTATTTTATTCTCAGCATATCCTGTCATCAGGTTCTGATCTCATATACTGATCGGGATTTGAGAAACCGATCAGCTCTTTCATATAGACGGCGCATTCTCTGCATAAGCAGGAAAGTTTTAACTCATTATAAATATCATCCGCAAAAACGTTTTTGATCTCTTAACCCTGGACTTTCTTTTTAAGTTTTTTTGCTTCGTCTGCAACTCCCCTTTTGGAGTGTACCTTTGCTATAAGCTCCACGGCATCAAGATTGCGGACTGCATTGTCCAGGTATCCGAAGACGTCGCCCTGATACGCGGAAACTCCGTACTTATCCTCAAGTCTCTTTACAATCTGTGCAGGCTCAAGGGCTTCTGTACGCAGCTTGATTATCTTTTCCGAAAATTTCTGTTCTGCACAGCCGCAGTAAGGTGAATCTTTGCACGCACAGGTTAAAAAGTCAGAAGCAAAGTTCAACATGAGCTCCCGGATTTTCGTATCAAGCTGGGAAAGGGATTCCCCATCAAAGATTATATCAAGGGTAGCTCCCTGAAAGACCCTTGAAGGCATATTCACATGTAAAGAGCTTCCTATCTGGTTTGCGTATTTGAAATACGCTGCATCGAAAAACTCCAGGTTTGTTACGATCTTGAGGGGCTCGTTCTCTTCAAGCACTGCATCCCGAATAAGAAAAGCTTTCGATACCGGAAGGAAATGAGCCGCAATAATTTTCCCGAAACGTGTAAGCGTTATCCTGTTTCCTTTTCTTTCCACAAAGCGATAGCTCTGGAGGCGCAGGATCAATTTATCCAGATCGTAGCTTCCGAACATCAGGTTATGGACCGTGCTGAGATCCTGCACCGAGGATGTAACTGCAACCGAGGCAAGCACTTCTTCTAGCTGTTCGGCTTCTCCGTACTGTACGCCTGCTGAGAGCATTTCTCCCTGGAGCAGTTTGATTGCAACTTCTTCTTCGGTGTCGGATTGGGAACCCGAGTAAGACTTTCCAGGCACGGGCATAAGCACTACAACTCCCCTGTCATGGTAATCAGGCCTGCCTGCCCTGCCGCTCATCTGCAGGAAGTCCTGGACTGAAATCCAATCGATTCCCATTGCCAGGGACTCAAAGATCACCTGGGAAGCCGGGAAATCCACCCCTGCCGCAAGGGCAGCCGTGGTCACAACTACTGGAAGCTCTCCTTTTGCAAAGCGAGTCTCAACTTTCTTTCTCTCATACTGGGAAAGCCCTGCATGGTAGGGAGCCGCCTGAATCGAAAGGGCTCCTGCAAGCTTGTGACAGTTCCTACGGGAATTTGTAAAGACAATTGTCTGTCCCCTGTGCTTTTTAGAAGATAACATTGAATATTCTTCTTTTGCAAGCTGGGAAATCAGTTTTGCCTTTTCGTTTTCCTGGCAGAAAAGTAGATGCCTGTCAATAGGAACCGGCCTGTGCTCGTAACGGACAAGCCGGGCGCCGAGTTTCTTTGCATAGCCTTCGGGACTTGCAACGGTTGCGGAGAGATAGATAAATTGGGCTTCAGGTGCCACATAGCGGAGCCTTCCTATCAGCCCGTCCAGCCTGTGGCCTCTTTCCTGGTCTTCGAGGGTATGGACTTCGTCCACAACCACAGTTCCGATCTTGC
>CAYSZA010000402.1:0-2097 GCA_964435275.1 uncultured Methanosarcinales archaeon
TTGTAAGACCATCTGTTACCCCTAATGTAACAATAGACTTAAATCTTTTCTGTTTATTCTATGATTCTGTAGATCTCAGACTGGGTTAAATGGCTCAGTAATATTTGTTTTACAGATTCCAGATATTAAAACAACTTAAGAGTGCCTGTGAAATGTGAAATTTTACTTAACAACGAATGGTATACAATAAATTCTACAAATTAACTCATACTATTTCCAGGAGCCAAAGTTTTAACTCAGTTATCAAATTATATAATTAAAAAATAAGTTTTATATTATTAGAGGGGTTTAAAAAAATAAATATTAATGTTAATAATAATTTTGTACGTTTGTTACTACAAAGTTCAATTACCCTATAAATATACTCAAAAATAATGAGAGGAATCTGCCATTAAGAACGTTTTTGAAAAACTTGGAGTATTCATCCAGAATAACCGCTTGACCATACTTGTGGTCTTTTTCCTTCTCATCTTGTTATCATTCCAGGGTGCACAAAAAATCTACATGTCATCAGGAACAGACACCTTTGTCAGTAAAGATTCTCTGCTGTATCAGGACTATGATCACCTCTACAAAAGCTTATTTCAAACTGAATCTATCGTAGTGATGGTAGAAGGGAATGACGTAAGGTCCGCAGAGTTAATGCAAGCTATGGATCGGCTTGAACATCAGCTTAACTCTACTGAAGGAGTTAAAGAGACAACAAGTCCTGCTTCTGTCATAAAGAAAATAAACTATCAAATGACAGGTAAGTCCCGGATACCAGATAGAGATGCAGAAGTCAAGGCAATCATTGACGGATATCCCAATATATTCGGACAATTGATACCTGACAATACACATATGGTAGCTTCTGTAGGAATGGGTGGATCTGTAACAGATGATGATAAAAAAGAGGTTTTAAAGGCAACAGAAGAAGCTGTAAAACTTGCTGATTTTCCTCCTGGATACAACGTAATAGTAACAGGTGACCCTGCTTTCAGCATTGCAATGAACACTCAAATGAGTTCAAGTATGGGACCTTTGCTTGGGCTTGCTGGTTTGTTTATGCTCATCGTGCTATTCATAGTCTTCGGACATGTCCGCTGGAGGTGGATGCCTTTGCCTATTGTCCTTCTTGGAATTATATACACTTTTGGAGCCATGGGCTTTTTGGGAATTCCGCTGTCTATGGTTTCAATGGCAGCTTTTCCGGTATTGATAGGGCTTGGCATCGATTATGCAATTCAGTTCCATAACAGGATTGAAGAGGAATTGCATAAGGAAGGAAATAAATCCAAAGCTATAATTACAACAGTAAAACATACGGGACCTGCAGTTCTTATAGCTCTTTCAATGACTGCTCTTGGTTTCTTTTCCCTATTTACATCCACAGTTCCAATGATCCAGGATTTTGGGAAACTTCTCACGATTGGAATAATAATGTGCTATCTTGCAGCTCTTTTTGTTGGTGTAATAACTGTTACTCTCTTTGACGATATCTCGGAAAAGAGACTGAGTAAGAAAGAAACAAAAGTTGAAAATGTTTCTCCCAAAAAGCCAAAACCTAGGTTTATAGGAGATCTCCTCAGGAAACTTACCGATTTTACAATAAAGTACAATGTAATTGTCATTGGAATTGCAACTTTACTCTGCATTGGAGGTCTTTATGCTGATGAATCAGTGGGCATCCAGACTGATACTCAGTCCTTTGTTCCTCAGGACATGCCTGCTCTTCTAAACCTATATCATCTAAAGGATATCATGGGTGGAACCGATGCATTTAATCTCATTATAAAAGTTAACGATAATGCGGACCCTAATATCCTTAAATGGATAGATGAGTTCAGTGAACATGAAACCCAAAGACCACATATTGACAGTGCTTCAAGCATTGTAACTCTTGTAAAACAATACAATGGTGGCACAATCCCGGATAGCCGTGATGAGATTGAAGCGATCTATGCCCAAATTCCGGAATCCCAAAAATCCCAATATATTTACGGCAAAAACATGCTTCTATTAAATCTTAACATTGGTAATGCCGAGAAAGAGATTGGGATGACCGGAATTCAAGATTTGACAAATAATGTAAAACAGGATATTCAATGGATGCAG
>CAYSZA010000403.1:0-2090 GCA_964435275.1 uncultured Methanosarcinales archaeon
TCTCTTATTATTTCCTGAAAAGCAGGGGATTTTAATATTTCAACTTCAGTTTCATCCCGCAGAAAGGACAGAAATTGGGGGCAGTGGGAAGGTTAAGATTTCTCGAACAATAAGGACAGGTCAGTCCTATCCCTTTTTTTTCTCCGGGACTTAAGTTTTGATGGGCTCTGGATTCTTCGGTCTCTTCAACAGAAACTGAGAGTTCGAGCTCTTTAAGTGAATTCATGCTATGGAGATCGCCTGAGAGCTTTGAAGCTTCAATTCGAACCCTGGAATCATTCTCCTCTGTCAGGCAACTCCTCATAACAGGTTCAGAATCAGGAGTTTCAGTCGTATCTGGAGCGCTTACAGACAATAAATTGGATTTATTAATTCTTTCGAGAGCTTTCACTGCAGCCCTTCTTACACAGGCATCCGAATTTTCAGTAGCTCGGACGAGCCCTGAGATTGCCTCAGGGTTACCGATTTTCTCAAGTGAGCAGATCGCGGCTTTTTGCATCAGGCTTTCAGGATTTTCAAGAACCTTTATCAATTCAGGGACAGCCTGCTGGGCTTTGAGATTCCCAAGTTCTGAAGCTGCAGTTTCTCTCACTGCTGCTTTAGTGTCATGGAGGGCTTTTATAAGCCCTGAAATAGCCTCAGAAGTGCCTGCTTTTCCAAGGCCCACAACTGCCGATTCCCTGACAGAACTATCAGGGTCGTTGAGAGCTTTAACCAGCCCGTTCACAGCCTCAGGAGTCCCGTTTTTCCCAAGGGCACAGATAATTGCCTTCCTTACGGAATTCTCATAGATATTGAAAGCTTTGACCAGCCCCCTGGCCGCCTCAGGAGAACCGATATCTCCCAGAGTCTCTGCAGCACGGCTTCTCAGATACCAGTCAGGATCGTTCAGGGCTTGCAGAAGGCCTGCAACTGCCTCAGGTGTCCCTATCTTCCCGAGGGCTTCAATTGAGATCTTTCTTACATCCCTGCTCGGAGCTTCGAGCGCCCTGACAAGTACAGTTATTGAAGTTGACGAACTTATGATTTTGCATAAGGTTTCAGAGGCAGCTTCCTGTACAGGCTGCCTTGGATCCTTGAGAGTCTTAATCAGCTCTTCAAGTACATCCGCCTTACCTCTTTTTCCCAGGGTTTCGGCCGCATGATGCCTTACTTTGTTATCCGGATTTTCAATTGCCTTTACCAGGCAGAGGGCAGCTTCATAAGTATCGATTTTCCCAAGAGCTGCTATTGAGATCCTTTTCAGTGAATCATCCGGATAAGTTAGAGCTTTCTCAAGGCCGTAAACCGCTTCCCTGGAACCTGTTCTCATCAGGGCCTTCACGGCCTCCTTCCGAACAAACCTATCCCTGTCCTCGAAGCTTCTAACAATTCCCGAAATCGCCTCAGCTGTGCCTATTTTTTCAAGGGAAGCAATTGCAGCCTTTTTAACGGAACTTTCAGGGTCATCAAGAGCTTTTATAAGGCCAGGGACAGCCCCCGGCAAGTTGAATTTCCCCAGGGCCTCTGCAACGGCAGTCCTTACCTTTGGGTTTGAGTCATCCAGTGCTTCAATCAGTGCGGGTAAAGCATAAGGCTCTCCTAGCTTTCCAAGTTCTTCGGCAGCAATTGCTCGGTTTCCTGCAAAGACTGAGCGTTCCAATTTCTTTACAAGTTCTTTTACACTTTCATCCATTTCCTTCATCCCCCATCAGCGTTAAACTTTATCTGGACAATCTTAAAATAAATATTTTACAAGACACGGCTCTAAAAACTTAAAATAAATATGATGTTTCCCATCCCTTGATTCTAAAACTGCCACATTTTCCCGGGGTCTTGTGATATTTTATCCATATAATTCTCATACAATTGGACCCATCTATTTAAGTTTGGCTCTGATAAGTTGCAAATGACCCTTTTTGCACCATTAAATCCAGCCCTTAACATTCAGTATTTTTAAATATATTACATTCTAAGATATATGAACTTTTAGCTTGCTAATATAAATAATATGTCAATGGGGCTGCTACCAGGCCTCACTGGAGTTTTAAAAGCGTGAATTAGAAAAATATAGTTATAGAAAGGGCTAGAAACAAAAAATAAACTGAAAA
>CAYSZA010000404.1:0-2089 GCA_964435275.1 uncultured Methanosarcinales archaeon
GGCCCTGTGGAGGCTACGACCCGAGTTCGATTCTCGGTCCCGGCCCTAATTATTTGTTTTAAAATTTTATTTCTCTTGTCTTTTGACAGATCTCTTTATTTCTTCGACGACGTTGCTTTTTACTTTCCTTTATTCCTTTGCACGTACTTTCAACTACTTTTTAAATTCTGTTTCATAATTAAGAGCTTGAGTATCTAAAAATTTAAATTTCATAACCGCGCCGGCAGGAAGAATAGCAGAGGGCACGGAAACCTTGATGCAATCTCCAATTTACTTATAATTTACCTGTAATTTACCTGCAATTTAACTGTAATCTATATCTGACTGCAGTATATACTTTCGATTATCAAGCAAATGGAAAAAAGAATTGACATGAAAGCACTCATTATAGACGGTTACGTGGATGAACCTGCCTGTCTTGGGGTTCCTCCTTACTTCTCTCCCTACCCGCGTTATATAGCAGGCGCTCTCAGGGAACGCGGGCTTTCCGAAAAAGATATTCACTACCTGACCATTGACACCCTGCGAGAAAGCCCTCCTGGAGCAAGAGAACTTGCAGGAAAAGCAGAACTAGTTATTATTATTGCAGGCATGACCGTGCCAGGTAAGTATCTTCGGGCTTCCCCAATCACGCCAGGAGAAATCGAAACAATTTTCCGGACTGCACAAGGGGTAAAAGTTATAGGCGGCCCTATAAGGCTCGGCTTCAGCAGTGAAGGAGGAAGGGCGGCAAAGGGTACTGAGAGCGGGATAAACCTTACAGGTGCAGTGCTTGCCAGAATGGACCTTGAAGCTTTCGTTTATGATCTTTTCAAGGACGGCATTAAAGGAGGCTCTCCTGCAAAACTTCGAGATCCCGGGGCTGTAGAGCACCGTCTCAGGACAACCGCCGAAATCGGACGCTGGGGATCCAACGGAGCTTTTTTGATCCGACAACACCCTGATTATCCTTACTGCATGTGCGAGCTTGAGACCTACAGGGGCTGCGGTAGACAGGTTCACTGTTCTTTCTGTACAGAACCTTTTTACGGGGCTTCCGACTATCGGCCCATTGAGGACGTAATCTCCGAGGTATCCTCCCTTTACACTCATGGAGCCCGCTATTTCAGGATAGGTAGGCAACCTGACCTTTTTTCCTATCAAGGCACGGATACTGGAGGGCCTGTCCCGAAACCCGATCCAGAAGCTATTGAAAGACTCTACAGGGGAATCCGAAACTCGGCTCCGGAATTGTCTGTGCTCCATATGGACAATGCAAATCCGATAACACTTGCGGCTTATCCTGAAGAGTCTGAGCAGATCCTGAAGACAATAATTAAATATCATACAGCAGGAGACGTGGCAGCTTTTGGAATGGAGAGTGCCGACAGGGCAGTAATTGAGGCAAATTCCCTTAAGGCAACCCCTGAAGAGGTCTTTGAAGCAATCAAACTTGTAAACAGGATCGGGGTTGTTCGAGGAGCAAACGGGCTTCCCGAAATTCTTCCGGGTATCAATTTCGTGCATGGGCTGATGGGAGAATCTAAGAAAACTTTTCAGCTCAATTATGATTTCATGAAGCATGTTTTCGATTCGGGGCTGCTTCTGCGCAGAATCAATATCCGTCAGGTCATGGCTTTTCCCGGAACTCCGATGTACGGAAGAGACGAATCCGCAAGGAAGCACAAGAGGCTCTTTCTGGACTACAAGGAACGTGTAAGAAAGAATATCGACCTTCCAATGCTGCGGCGTGTTGTGCCTGAAGGTACCATACTCAGGGATGTAATGTGTGAGGTACACGAAAAAGGAGTCACTTTCGGAAGGCAACTTGGTTCATATCCTTTGCTGGTAGGAATTCCTGCTTCTTTACCTTTGCGGAAATTTACTGACGTTACGGTTACAGGCCACGGGATGCGGTCAATTACCGGTATTCCTTACCCTTTGCCCATCAATACCGCTTCTCTCAGTCTCATCAGGGAACTCCCCGGACTTGGCAGGAAATCTGCGGATTCGATAATCGCCGGAGTTCCTTACATTGACAGAACAGACTTTCTCAAACGTGTAAGTGAAGGAGATAAATTGATCCGATTTATTGAAATTTAAATTATTA
>CAYSZA010000405.1:0-2069 GCA_964435275.1 uncultured Methanosarcinales archaeon
GTAACCATTCTCACATCGTTTCTCCCGAGATCGACAAGCATTACATGCTCAGCCCTTTCTTTTTCATCATGCAGCATGTGTGCAGCAAAGGCTTCATCTTCGGCTTCGGTTTTTCCACGGGGACAGGTGCCTGCAATCGGATTTGTGATAAGAGTCCTTTTATGTACAGTCAGCAGAGTTTCAGGGCTTGCCCCGACAATTGCCAGATCTCCAAACTCAAAGATGTACATGTAAGGACTTGGATTGATTGCCCGAAGCTGCATATAAAGTTCAAAAGGCGACTGCTCAAGTATGAACTCGCATTTCCTGGAAAGAACTGCCTGAAAGATATCTCCTGCAAAAATATGCTCTTTCGCCTGGATCACCGATTCCTCAAATTTCTGTTTTCCGTCGCTGCAGTCCGAAATAGGTAAGCCTGAAAAGATTGATCTGCCTGGTACTGCTGCTCCTATTGAATCCTCTGAGAGAGCAGCTTCATTGAGTATGGTATATAGCTTTTCGGTTTCCGTAAGAGCTTTTTCATAGATATTTCCGGCATCCGAACCCGGACTTACAAAAGGAGTGACTACGATATATATCTCTTCAGTCACATGGTCAAAAACGAAAGTTTTCGAAACCAGCAGGTACTGGAGTTCAGGAATTTCGGATTCGAAGCCTTTTTCGACCCCTAACCAGCTATCGTAAATAGCATCATAAGCTGTATAGCCTATGGCTCCGCCCAGGAAAGTCTGCCTGTCAAAACGCTGCGCATTCAGGAGTTTCATCCCGTTTGCAGGAGGAAACGCCAGGCGAAGGGCATCGAAACCATCTTTTCCCTGAGGAATTGGAGCCGTGAACTTCACACTTCCCAGTTCTGAGTTTTTATTCTTCGGATTCTCCTCCTCTATGGTTTCACGTCCGCAGGTTTCTTTGATTTTCGACCGAATCTCTTCAAAAAATGGAGAAGCGTTCGGGTTAAGAAGTTCAAGGGAAATTTTCCTGTCACTTATTCTAACTACGGCATCAGGATCATTTCCAACAAAAGAGTACCTTGCCTTAGTTTCTTGTTTTTCCACTGATTCTAGCAGGTACGAATAACCTGAGGTCCCTGAGGTACGCAGGGTGCGGTAAAGTTCAAGAGGAGAACATGTAACAGTACCGACTCTTGCAAGGAGCTGGACAAAACCTGGCTGGCTTACTCCTGAAACAAGCTTTTTGAATTCTTCTTTTCCAAGGTCAAAGGAAAGCATTGGCACACCTCACTTCTTCAATAAAACTTTTGATTTTTACGGCATCTTTTTTCCCGCAGGTCTCAACCCCGGATGCCGTGTCCACAGCATAAGGCAAAACAGCCCTGATTGCTTCCCGCACATTTTCAGGCTTGAGCCCGCCTGCAAGGATCAGGGGAAGCCGCGTTTCTTCTGAGATTCGCCGGCTCAGAGCCCAATCGTGCACACAGCCTGTGCCTCCGGGCTTTTCAGGCCTTGCCGTATCAAGCAGTATGGAATCTACAACGTCGGCTTCTTCCAGAAGGCTGACCTCTTCAAACAGGTTTGAGACAGAAGCCTTATTTTCGCCTGAAGCCCCTCCCTTAGCAGGTATGGATAGAGTTTTTATGATAGGGATGCCCGCTTTTTCTTTTATTATTTCAAGTTCGAGAATGGGCAATCTGCAATGAATCTGCACGATATCTGGTTTTATTTTTTTAATCAATCTAACGGCAATATCTGCGTTTTCAGGCATGATAACCAGTACGGAACTCAGGGTTTCAGGGACTCTGGATACAAGGTTGGCAGCAGTATCGGAATCAAGCTTTCTTGGGCTATTAACAGGAACTTCTGTGATAAACCCAACTGCGTCGGCTCCGTAAAAGGCTGCGAGTTCGATTTCTTCAGGGCTTCGGATTCCACAGATCTTTGTCCTCGTTCTCACTTTCACTGTCATGCCCTCTCTCCCGAGGCCGGGCTTAATATGGACGTTCCGGAGCGCACCGAAATGCCTTTTCCTGAAAGACTACCCTTACTTTTCTGTCTGTAAAACCCTGAAGTAAAAGCCCTGAACTGGTTGAATTTAACCATGACCTTTCCACT
>CAYSZA010000406.1:0-2039 GCA_964435275.1 uncultured Methanosarcinales archaeon
TTACATGATAATTTTTTTAATTTGTATTTTTAAATTTGTATATTTTTGGTAAACGTCATTCTCCTTAGGTTAACATTAGTAATTACTTTATATATAGTTACGCTTATTTATTCTTCTGTACGTTAGATCTGATATATTATAATTACTCTGTAATCGCTTTAACTTCGGATTATTCATTTTTCAAGCCTTTTAACACCTATTTTGTACAAATTTCTTTCCAAAGTATACTTGCCCCAGTTTGTAATCCCTACTAAGATAGAAGGTAGACATAACTATTTTAGAAAGGCACTTATAGGAAGATTTTTCTGGTTATTTTTTTAATTCATATTGGTGAAAGTTTTGATCAGGACTTTTATAGCGGTGGAGTTAGATCCAGGGTTCAGGGAGAAAATTCAGGAGCTTCAGAGTAGATTCTTTGATTTTAATCTAAAATTTGTTGATCCTGAACTTGTCCATATAACATTGAAGTTTCTGGGAGATGTCGACGAGTCAAGAATTCCAGCTCTTTCTGCAGCTCTTGACTCTATTATGTGTGAGCCTTTTAAGGCCAAGGTAGGAGGAATAGGAGTTTTCCCAAAACCCTCAAATCCTAAAGTTCTCTGGCTGGGTGCAACCGGAAATTTCAGGGCTTTGCATGACGATGTTGAGAATTTGCTTAAGCCTTTTAAATTTGAGAAAGATTACAGGGAATTTACCGCTCATGCGACTCTTGCCAGGATAAAATTCCTCAATAAAGACCAGAAAAATAGTTTAATAAATATAATTAAAGAAATAAAAGATGTGGAACTCGGAAGCATGAGAGTAGATAAAGTGCTATTAAAGAAAAGTACGCTGACTCCAGAGGGTCCTATCTATGAAACTCTGCATACGGTATACCTGGACTAAGCCGTTGTAGAGATCATTTCCCTGAAGAGGGCAATTTGCGTTTTTTGAATTATTCATGCATTTTTCGGTTCTGCCCTTTTTTGAATTAATTTTACTTTTTAAACTGTCTCTTCTTCTGGAATAGACTCATATAACTTTCTTCTTTCCGGAGACATAGATTTGAGGTATTCTTTTGCCTTTTCAGGAGATACCGCTCTGCGAGTTCCATCAGGTTCCTGTATAACCACACCGCTTTCCGTAAGCATTCTGTATCGAGCCTTTCGGACCTCTTTTTTCGGATGACAAACGAAATGACAGTTAGAACAGGTATATTCCATTCTGGACCCAGGAATAAGACATATAAAAAATCCGCCGTTTATCTTCGGTCTTTTAAGGTAAGCTTCTATAGTTCCGGGTAGTGCAGCAATGAAATCTTCATCTTTTTCGGGGATTTTAAAGCGCGCCGGAGACCATGTGGACCACTTCCCTGAAGAATTCAAGCCTGTAAGTCCCCCGCAGACAAGGAAACAACGGCTATTGCTTCTTCGCTTTCCGTAGCTAAACTCTTTTCCTCCAAGGGTTACAGTAACCTTTTCAACAGGATCCACATATCCGGAGGAACAGACTGAAAGGCAGAGTTTGCATTCGTCACAGTAATTTTCTTCTTCAGGAAGAGGGTCCGTTGGAGTTAGTTCCGCATCCGTAACGACAGACGCCAGGACAATCGCGGACCCGTATTCCTTTGTAATAACGTTTCCTGAATATCCGAAATGCCCTATACCTGAGCGGACCGCAAGATACCTGTGGGAAATAGGAGGGTGCATATCCAGCAGCCAGTTTTCCGTATCCTGCCGATACACGAAATTTGCAGCCAAAGGGACAGCTTTGTACCCATACTGTTGTAAGAACCCCGCCATTTCAAGAGCAATACCGTTGGCAAGGGTGGTGGTTCGAACCTTATTAGTTTCGAGGGATTCATGATCCTCTTTCCTAAAGTAAGGATCGATAAGGCTCTGATCAAAAGCAAGTGCAAAGCAGACAGCTGATTTAGCCTCTGGTAGCACATAGGTCAGGTCTGCAGAAGGAGGACCTCCTGAGAGTGTTTCTTTGGTTACAATTCCTACTTTGAAAGCTCCAAGAGTTAAAGCCATTTCTTTGAGTTCTTCAGTTAATTT
>CAYSZA010000407.1:0-1960 GCA_964435275.1 uncultured Methanosarcinales archaeon
GGTTGGAAATGCGAAGTGCGGGGATATAATGAAAATCTACCTCAAGGTTGAGGACGATCGGATTGGGGATGTGAAATTCCAGACCTTCGGATGTGGAGCTGCAATTGCATCAAGTAGCATGGCAACCGAACTCATAAAAGGAAAAACTCTGGAAGAAGCCTGGAAACTTTCAAACAAAGCCGTTGCAGAGGCCCTTGACGGACTTCCCCCGATAAAAATGCACTGTTCAATGCTTGCGGAAGAAGCGATCCACGAGGCAATTAACGATTATCTCAAGAAAAAGGGGCTTGAGCCGTGGGACGATTGACTCCGGCTCTTAATATGGCTTTCAAGACGGCTTTTAATACGGCTTTTAAAACTACACTATCGAAATCCCGGAGCACATAAATGGAGAAATATACAGCAGAAAAATATATCAGGCAGATAATGCTTTTTGGGGAAGAAGGCCAGGAAAAATTAAGAAAAGCAAAGGTATTTGTTGCCGGGGCAGGAGGGCTTGGGTCTCCGATCTCTACCTATCTTGCAATTGCAGGTATTGGGAAAATAATACTTGCAGATTTTGATTCTGTGGAACTCAGCAACCTTAACAGGCAATTTCTTCACCATGAAAAGGATATCGGGAGAGAGAAAATCAAATCCGCAGAGGAAAAGCTCCTCTCCCTGAATCCGGAAATAAAAGTCGAGACGATCAGGGAAAAAATTACCGATGAGAATGCAGACTCGGTAGTTCCTCCCTGCGATCTGATAATAGATGCGCTGGACAATTTTGATACAAGGCATTTTCTTAACAGGCTTGCAGTTCAAAGGAACATACCACTGGTTCATGGAGCGGTCTCGGGGTACAGAGGCCAGGCAACAACAGTAATTCCGGGAAAGACGCCATGCCTTTGCTGTATTTTTCCAACCTCCTTTAAGAAAGAAGTATTTCCGGTACTTGGAACAACTCCAGGGGTAATAGGCGCAATCCAGGCTAATGAAGCAATTAAATATCTGACAGGGCAGGGAAAGCTTCTGGAAAACCGTCTTTTGCTATGGGACGGGCTTTCATGTTCTTTCAGTGAACTGGAGGTTAATAAAACAGAGAATTGTCCGGTCTGCGGTGTTAATAAAAGATGATAGGATTATCCCCGAATTCATCTTTCATTAGTCCTTTATTCTTTCCTTAATTTCTCATCCGTTATTAATTTCTTAGACTTAAATCCTTCATTCCTTAAACTTAAATATCCCATTCATTCCTTAAACTTAAATCCTCCGTTCATTCCTTAAACTTAAATATCCCATTCATTCCTTAAACTTAAATCCTCCATTCATTCCTTAAACTTAAATATAAGTCCCGCACCTAATCTGTACGGCACACGACATCAATTAAAATCAAAAAGCTTGAAAAAAGGTTTTTTGCAGGTTATTCCTTCAGTATGAGGAACAACTCCTTCAGTATGAGGAATAACTCCTGCAGTATAAGGAATAAGATCATTATGGAAAATCAGTCACTTATAGAAGAGATAAAAAAACTTAAAACCGAAAGGAATGCAATAATTCTTTCCCATTTTTACACGCGGAGCGAAGTCCAGGAAGTTGCGGATTTTGTCGGGGACTCTCTTTCCCTTTGCAAAGCCGCGGTTAATTCAAAAGCCGATGTCATAGTTTTTGCAGGCGTTCACTTCATGGCAGAATCGGCATCAATAATTTCTCCCGAAAAGACGGTTCTCTTACCCGTACCCGATGCAGGCTGCCCTATGGCTGATATGGTCACTGCAGAGTCTCTGAGGGATGAAAAAGCGAAACATCCTGAAGCCGCAGTTGTATGCTATGTAAACAGCTCGGCGGCCGTAAAAGCCGAATCCGATATATGCTGCACATCGGCAAATGCGATAAATGTAGTAAATTCAATTGAAAACCGGGAGCTTATATTTGTTCCGGACAAAAACCTGGGAGCTTTCGTATCCCTTCACACTGATAA
>CAYSZA010000408.1:0-1955 GCA_964435275.1 uncultured Methanosarcinales archaeon
TGATCACAAACCTTTTAATTATCTGACCTGAGGTTTTCTGCTGTTTCTCAAAAGCAGGAGGTTAATGCTAACTTCTTTTTACCTTGAGGCTTATTTGAATAAAAAATAAAATTTAACTAAAAGAAAATAAATATCTCCATGACCTTCAGAGAGTGAGAGAACCAATATCTGGAAGTGAATGAAGGGCCGAAAAGGAGAATGGGAGAGACGCATGAAAGAACTCCAGAACCGGCTTAAAGCGAAGACTCTAATCCTTACTCACGGAGATTCGGATGGGATTTGTTCGGGTGCAATTGCAAAAACTGCTTATTCGGACGCATATGTATATTTTACAAACCCGGTTAGCCTGCTTGACAAATTAAGGCTCGTAGAGGATGTGGAAACCCTTATTATCTGCGATATTGCAATCGATGAAAGGAACTGCTCTGAACTTTATGCAGTACTTAACGAACTTGCGAAAAAATGCAGCCTTTACTACATTGACCACCACCCTCTGCCGGAAAACTGTGAAAAAGAAAACTGGTTCTACCATGAGCTTGAAGCCTGTTCCTCGGAGCTTACCTACAGGCTCTTTGAGAAACGTCTGAACAGGGACATGCGGAGGATAGCAATCTACGGAGCTATCGGGGATTTTTGTGACAATACTCTCCATGTAAAGAGCTGGGTTCAGGATTGGGATAAAAGGAACCTTTATTTCCAGGCCGGAGCGCTGACCCAGGCTATCCTTTATATGGGGAAAGAGTACGAATTCAAGAGGAACCTGCTCGAACCCTTATCAAAAGATATTATCCCTTCAGAGATCCCTGAACTTCTTAAGCTTGCCAGGGAAGCTGCAATCAACGAAGAAAGGATAAGGCTTTTTGTTAAAGAAAACGTGAAAGTCTTGAGAAACAGCGCGTATATTGTAAATATAAACAACTCTATTTCAAAAGCAGCAATCTACGCAGCCTCCTACGGCAGGCGGAAAGTCGGGATTGCAGCCGAATACCGTGAAAGAAAAGGGGCTTATGACCTGAGTATTCGCTCGCGGGGAGAGGTCGACGTAAACCTTCTTCTCCGCTCAGTTGCCCCTAGATTTGGAGGAAGCGGTGGGGGACACCCTCTTGCGGCAGGCGCCCGCATCCCCAAAAACTCCCTTAACGCATTCCTCAGGGCTTTTGATAAGAAGCTCGGGGAGGCAAATGAGGTGAAAAGCAATGGAAACCAGTAAGACTGCAGCTGAAAGCGGAGTAAGCTTTGAGATCATCTTCGTGGGCCGCTCAAACGTGGGCAAATCTTCTCTGCTGAAAGAGCTCTTCGGGGCTAAAGTAAGGGTTGGAAAACGACCGGGTGTTACCCTGCGCCCGGCACACGTCCAGATCTCAGATCTGCTTATCACGGATATGCCTGGATTTGGCTTCATGAGCGGAGTAAAGGACCGGAAACAGGATATTGTAAAAGACAAAACTGTGCACTATATCGAAGATAATGCCCAGAGGATAAAGCTCGGGGTGCTTGTAATAGACGGGCCGGCTTTTCCGGAGATAGTAGACCGCTGGGACTCAAGGGACCAGATCCCGATAGACGTCGAAATGTTTGATTTCCTGAGGGAAGTCGGGATTGATACTATTATTGCCGCAAACAAGATGGATAAGGTAAAAGAAAACGAGTATGACCCTCTCCTTGACGAGATTGCAGTCCGGCTCGGGCTTGAGCCACCCTGGCAGAACTGGAAACATATAATAGCTCCTATCAGCGCCAAAAAAGGAGACCTGAAAGCTTTAAAAGGTCTGCTTCGGGACAGGCTGCACGAAATGAAAAGGGATGATCTGTTTAAGTATGTTTGATTGAATCCTCGGACAGGCTAGTCACTTCTTTACTTCGATCGTTTTAGAAAAAAAGCAAGAACAGGAAGGACAGAGCCGTTCAAAACTTTCAGGTGATTTAGAGACTCTAGTCGGTTCAGACCATTAGAG
>CAYSZA010000409.1:0-1937 GCA_964435275.1 uncultured Methanosarcinales archaeon
GTGATAATTTCGGCTGCCCTGTGTAATGCCCCGGGCCTGTCAGGCATGCAGGCAATAAAAGAGAACTGTTCCATTGGACATCCCCTGATTAAAACCCTATTTTTTGATAACCTAGATAAAATCCTGCTTTACTTTAAGTTTTCCCGTTTCTATGGGAGAGGAAAAAGGGAGAAAATAAAAAATCCAGTGTTTAGTAGAAATTTAACACTTAAAAACAACGGGAAGCAGTTCAAGCGTCTCAAAAACTTTTATAATCTCCGGAAGAGGATTTTTCCCCCTGTAAAAAAGATGAGATGTGCAGGAACAATCTGTGCATCCGAAGCCTGAAACTGAATTTCTTCCAAGCCTGCGGGCAAGTTCGCACTCAAACCTGTCAGATGTGCTGGCACAGACTGCCCCAAACAATCTGAACGAAGGGTCCAGATGGAGATAATCTACATGCCATCTGGGATTTTTATCCCTATTTGAAGAGAGTTCAATATGCCTTTTGACCCGCTTCATGCCCCCGGGCCCGAGAGCTGAGCCCACATAGATGTGAAAGCCTTCAGGAAAAGAAAACGCACCCTTTTTTCCGACCTCTATTACACAGGTACGGTTTTCAAACACCAGACAGTAAACTCCTTTTTCAGAAAAATCCATTTCAAGACCTCAATTCTTAGGACCTCTACCTGTTTCGGAAACATGATGTTTATTTTTGGAAACCTCAAGATACTTCTCAAGTAGAGGCACAACCATTTCCTCGATTATCTCTTTTTCCTTCAGGGCTTCAATCCAGGAAACGGGTATGGCTTCAATTCCCAGCCTGGCACCAAGAATGCCTCCTGCAACACTGCCCACCGAATCCGAGTCTCCTGTTATGTTCACCGCAGTTTGAACTGCTTTTTTATAGTTATCAGGATACCGCAGAATGCAGAAATAAGCAAGAGCAAAAGTCTCATCTGCATACCATCCCTGTCCGATTTTCTGGAGAGCTTCTTTGTCACTCAAATTACTATGAGCAAGATCATAAGAGCCTTTGAGAGCTTCCGTAAACTCATCAGAAATTCCTTCCGTGACCTTGAGAAGAGGTAAAAACATATCTTCGGAGGTTATCCCATCAAGAGCCAGTTTCACGGAGTATGCTCCTGCAACCGATGCAGCGTCTGCAGTTGGATGAGTATGGGTAATTCTACCGGAAATTGAAGCTGCTTTGATCAGTTTTTCAGGATCGTTCTGAAAAATGAATCCAAGGACTCCAACTCGCATAAGGCTTCCACAGGTTTTGGAGCTGATTCCGGTTTTGCTCCAGTGAATCTCATCCTTAAGGCTCAGGGCTGCACCTCTGGTAGTTGCTCCTGCACCCAGATCAGGCTCGCCCAGCCAGAAGACGAGTTCTTCTGCTATCTTGTCCATAAGTTCGGGAATTTCAAGTTCAGCTCCTCGAAGCAAAGCTCTGGCAAGTATAAGCATCAACTGGGTATCATCGGTCCAGGGAGAATCAGGAGGGAGTTCAAGAATTCCTTTTTCTCCATACTTGTTTTTGATTTGCTCAAGGGTCAGGTGTTCTACTGGATGTCCGAGAGCATCGGCACAGGCTGTACCGTAAAGGTAGCCTCGAAGTTTTTTTTCGATATCCGACATATCCTGCAGGTTTTCTGTACTCATGACTCCAATCCCATACCTTCTGGTTCCTACTCATAACAATTAAACGCGTATCAAAGAAAAAGCATCGTATTGATGAAGATCAAGCAAAAGTGGAAAAGTAGCAAGGTAGCATAGAGTTAGAAATAAGCTGAAATTGAATCGAAAAAATTAGTGATATTGGTTTTAAAGATTTAAAAATCCTGCATAAGCAAAAACTGCATGAAAAGAAAGTTCTGTTCAAAAGGGATTGTAAAAAAGGAAAAAAGTGCTCCGATGGGGATTTGAACCCCAGTCGCAGGAGTGAGAGTCCTGAA
>CAYSZA010000410.1:0-1929 GCA_964435275.1 uncultured Methanosarcinales archaeon
TCCTCCCGAGACGGGACTCGGGCGGCAACTCAGGTGACAAAATATATTAACTACGAAAAGATTTACTATAATTGAATTTAAATAGGAATTGAATCCGTCTTGGGCAAGCGAAAAAAATACTTTGCTCAACGATTTTAAGACCATAGAATTTTGTCACGATTACATGTAGTTCATTTTTATCATAAAGCATAACGGTGTTAAACATGATGGATCCGCAAATTGAGCGAAAACTCATTGAAATTATGAGGGTGATTCACGAAAGTGACAAGCCTATAGGTGCCCGGGCAATAGCTGATGAACTTAATAACCGGGGCTATGATATAGGAGAGCGGGCTGTCCGCTACCATCTGAGGATCCTGGATGAGAGAGGGTTCACACGCAAACACGGGTATGCAGGGCGTACACTTACAGAACTTGGAGAAAGGGAAATGAGTGATGCCCTCATTGCAGACCGCTTTGGTTTCGTAATATCCCGGATAGAAGAAATGGCGTTCAGAACCACGTATAATCCCGAGACCAATGAAGGAGTAGTACCTGTAAATATCTCGTACTTTGATAAGGACGATCTGGAGACTGTTATTGATGTGATTTCATATACCGCACATGAAGGGTATATGATAAGCCCCAGGGTAAAGATTATTGAAGAGGATGAAGACCTGATTTCCTTGCCTCCTGGAAAAATCGGAATAGCTACTGTATGCAGTGTTGCTTTTGACGGGCTCCTTCTTAAATCAGGAATCCCTGTGGAACCTGCCTATGGAGGAATTCTCCAGATAGAAAACCGGAAGCCTGCGCGGTTTTTAGATTTGATTTCTTACAGCGGAACTTCAATCGATCCCATACAGATTTTCATGAGCAGAAAGACTACTTCTGTTCTTGACGTGCTTGAGAAAGGGGAAGGCAAAATTCTTGCCAATATGAGGCAGATCAATATCTCGGCTTACAGCAGGGCTATAGAAATTATCAAAAAGGTGGAAAAAGTCGGCCTTGGAGGTTGTTTCCCTCCGGGAGAAATTGATGAGACCCTGTTTGGGGCGCCTATAGAAACCGGAAAATTCGGAATTGCGATAGTAGGAGGCATTAACGGCATCTGTGCCCTTGAAGAGACTGGAATTAAAATCAAAACGAATCCTGTTTCTACTGTTATGGAATACAGGACCATGACAGAAATCTGAGGAAATCCGATGTTCAGGCTTACTGTCATTTATGACAACAAAGCCGGTCAGGACTTCACAGGAAGCTGGGGTTTTGCAGTTCTTATTGAAGCAAATAGCGAAACCCTTCTTTTCGATACCGGATGGGATGGGCCTCTGCTCCTGGAGAATATGAAGAAACTCAACATTAATCCGGCAGACATTAGAAAATTGATTATCTCTCACCAGCACTGGGACCATATAGGGGGCCTTCCCGAGATTCTTCAGGCAAGTCCCGAGCTTGAGGTTTATGTCCCTGCTTCTTTTTCGGAGAACCTGAAGAAAGAGATTGAAAAAAGGGCTACCCTTATTGAGGTAAAAGAGCCCGTAGAAATCTCCCGGGGTATCAGAAGTACAGGGGAGTTGGGAGATAAAGTAAAGGAGCAGGCACTGGTTCTGGAGACAGGAAAAGGATGTTACGTGCTTACAGGCTGTGCTCACCCAGGGCTTGCTGCAATTCTGGATACTGCCAGCCACTACGGGAAAGTAAAGGGTATTCTTGGAGGGCTTCACGATAACGAGGAGTTTGAAAGGCTGGAGGGGATGGAGCTTATAGCTGCAGGGCATTGTACTGCTCACAGAGGAAAAATAAAAGAGATTTTTCCAGAGACTTTCGTAGAAATCGAAGTTGGTCTACGCCTGGATCTTAGATAAGTTGATTTCTTCTGGCAAATTAATTTGCTCTGATAGAACAGTTTTCCTGATTAAACTATTTTGTTTTAACGAATTGATTTAC
>CAYSZA010000411.1:0-1926 GCA_964435275.1 uncultured Methanosarcinales archaeon
ACCGTCTGAAAGCAGGACTCCGGTATAGGCAAGACCTATCCTGACATCTTTTACTCTAATTTCTTCAAGGATAAGGCCGAGTTCACGTCTCAATTCGTGTACAAGGACCGATAAAATCCCTTTTTCTTTTGGTTTTCCCTGAATTTCTTTCCTAGATATTTTTGTCTTTCCGGGGTTTTGAGTTTCTTGCATTCGGCCACCTTCTCAGCTATGTTTTTCCTGGGGTCTTTTGCATCTTCCAAAATTTCAGCAACTTTGCGATATGGACCTGGGTTTATGTACGGTCTCATTTTCGAAACTCTCAATTGGCTGTTTATTGGTTTCATTAACTCGGTTCCTGCTCAAACCGTGAGTTGTCTTCCCTCGAGCCACTTCGACTCTCTTCTGTAGCAGGTGCCGAAGATTCTTTCTCAATGCACCCTGAGTCTGATAATACTGATAACAGGACGAAAGACACAACAAATATAAACATGTCTTCAGCGAATGTTTTTCTCTTCACGTAGGTTTTTTTACTAAAGGCATTTTTTCATTACGGAGTTTAACTGATATGTTCGAACGTATATAACGGTTAATAAAGGTTTTTCTAAAAGCCAGAGTCTGTCCTGCCATTAATAGTTGTATTGATTAAAACTGTTAAAAATAATATAGTAGCCATGAGCGATTTCTTTCTCGGTCACGGCTGGAAAGGTTGGGACTACTATTACTTAGTGATTGAATGATTAGTTCAGAACAGTTGGGATGTTGACGATTGAGGTACTTGGTAGGGCTTACGCACCTGAGGGGCAATATAGAACACGAGCAAATCTGTCGTATCTATTCTTTTTTAGATCATTTGAAGTCTCAAGCTACTGGTTTTTCAGTCCAACTGCGAAGTCCCATGGAATTAAGATAAAGAACCCGCTTAATGAAAAATAGTCTATGTGTCACAAAAAAACACATTCATATTATATATTTACACTAATTTACTCAATTATTGATAACTTCAGTTGATATGAACTTCAAGCCCATTGTAATTTTGGGTAATAAAGCTTTATTTTTGTATGGTTCTCTTGAAAAAGAAAATAAATTGTAATAAATATTATTAATGAAAATATATCTGCGAAAACGTGACAGAATTATTCCCAATTTTAATATTTATTGGTTTCTTATTTATAATTCTCTAGATATTATATTCTTTGAATGATTATACCATAGTGGTACAATTTGAAATCGCTTATTGTAGGCATATACGTCGGGCATAAAGTGGATATACCAATTAACATTTTGTTCAAGAAATTCTTCAATAAGTCAATCTGGATGACTAATTAGTGAAATAATATTAGCTCGATGCATCCGCCTGCGAAAAGTGATTATAAAACACATTTTGAATTGTATCAATTTTAACAAAAGTTAGGGGTGTAAATAAATGGGGGAACATAGACTTAAAAAGACACTGGCTATTTTACTAGCTGTCTGTTTTGTAGCTTCAGTAACAGCAGCAGCAGTAAGCGCCGCTCCTTTTGGTGGAGGAAAAGGTGGATTTGGTGGAGGAAAAGGTGGATTTGGTGGAGGAAAGCACTTCGGTGGTGGCCCTGGATTTGGTGGAGGAAAGCACTTCGGTGGTGGCCCTGGATTTGGTGGAGGAAAGCACTTCGGCGGACCTAGATTCGGCCACGGATTTAGAGGCCACGGATTTAGAGGCGGCTTTGGACACGGATTTAGAGGCGGCTTTGGACGTGGATTTGGATTCGGACGTGGATTTGGATTCGGCTGTGGTTGCAACGACTGGGGCGATTGTGACTGGAACGATTGTGACTGGGACGACTGGTGGTAAGTGTTGAGAGGTAGGATATCTTCGTCCTACTTCCCACTTTCCTACTTCCCAACTTTCCCATTTCCTGTTTTTCCTGCTCATTTCTTCCATAAAGCAGATATCTAGGCCCGTGG
>CAYSZA010000412.1:0-1895 GCA_964435275.1 uncultured Methanosarcinales archaeon
AAAGCGAACCTTAACGTATATTTTTTATAATAGATCGATGCAAAAGAGATAAGCCTGTAAGGCTATCAACAGGATTCTGGTTTATATTTTTCTGCCGGGTCCGCTACCCAAAAGAGTTTGTGAGGAATCGAAGAATGTCAGAAGAGAACCGCGTTGGTAGTAAGATACGCCAGCTTAGAGAAGCCAAGGAAATGACCGTTGAAGAACTGGCTGATGCCAGTCAGAGCAGCGAGGAATTAATCCAGCAGCTAGAAAACGGAGCCCTGGTTCCGTCCTTAACACCTCTTTTAAAAATTGCCCGGGCTTTAGGCGTCCGCCTCGGTACTTTTCTGGACGATATGCCCCAGAGCGGACCTGTAGTTATCAGGGCAGGACGATCCGAGAACGTAGTCCGTTTTTCGGGAAAGACTGAGAGACCGAAAAAGAGTGCTCTTGAGTTTTATTCTCTTGCCTCGGATAAAGCAGACCGCCACATGGAGCCTTTTATTATTGACATCCATCCCTCCCCAGACGAAAGTCACCAGCTCTCTTCTCACGAAGGAGAAGAGTTCATTTATGTCCTGTCAGGAGAAATCGAAATTTTCTACGGAAAGGACATTCAGAGGCTGAATGCAGGAGATAGCATTTATTATGACTCGATTGTCCCTCACGATGTCCATGCAGCAGGAGAAGGGGATGCAAGAATTATGGCTGTTGTCTACGCTCCTCTATAAAGCCGCAGTCAGGTAGAGATAAGAGATAAAAATTGAGAACTTAGCTTAAACTGGCGAGAAGTTCAAGATTTGAAAAAATTAGATACAAGTAGTTCAGAGTTAAGGGAATCCGAAATGTTCAGTACAATTGTTAGTCCGCGCTTTGGGGACATAGACGGGCTTGGGCATGTGAATAACACTGTCCTCCCGGTCTGGTTCGAAATTGGAAGAAATTCTGTATTCCGGCTTTTTTCGCCGGACCTTGATCTTAGCCCTGATGTATGGCATCTTATTCTGGTCAGGACAGAATTTGATTTCCTGCGCCAGATGTATTTCAGATCTGATGTGGAGATCAGGACTTTTATTGCAAAGATCGGGAACAGTTCCTTTACTGTCGGGCACGAAGCCTGGCAGGAGGGAGAGCTTAAGGTCAGGGGCCAGGCAGTGCTGGTATATTACGATTTCAAACTCCAGAAGGCAATTCCCCTTCCTGATTCGATCCGGGATATTTTGAAAGCGCATATGCTTCCTGCAATGGATACTCCCGAGATGGATACAACGGATTCTCCATGCTCGATCTGAATATACTTGCCTCCCTTGAAAGGGTTTTGAGGTCGCTAATTAGTTATCCTCTTTACCTGCATTTTTGAGTAGGACTTTGGCTAAGAGAAAATCTCGGCTTTTTACACCAGAGTCGGCTTTAATGAATAAAAAACTTGAACTGAATAGCCAGATCTATTTTTGCTTATTTAATTTTAGTCTCTTGAGATTGATTTATATAGGTTTTCTACAAAGCCGGCTATTGTTATTGTTTTATCCAGGATGAATAGTTGCGAGTTATTACTGGTAAGTTTTTATTGACAGTTTTCTGAAAACTCTATTATTTTGTCAGTTAGGGTTTCACAGCTAATAAAAAAAGGTTTTTCCGTAACTGTGATAGTAAGCTCTGATTTTCCATCCCACTCGAAATTTGCAGTAATCCCATTGCCTGAAAGTTCTCCGCTTTCTCCCGGAGGAACATAGATTCCATAGTCCTGAAGATCCTGCTTCATGCACTCAAATCTATCAGGCGTAATCCCAGAATACGTTATGGGCTCACAACCGCCTCCTCCAAACTGTGCTTGTGCTAACCCAGGAGAATAAATTGAGCACAATACGAGCAGACAAGCTATTGATATCTTTTTCATTCTTTCCTCCTCAATA
>CAYSZA010000413.1:0-1894 GCA_964435275.1 uncultured Methanosarcinales archaeon
GAGGATATATTTTCTCTGGAAGAAGAATATCGAGACGATTTTGCCGAATATGAAAAGAAAATAAACCGAATAATTGGCAACTATCAAATACTGGCTCTTTGTACTTATGCTCTCAATGAGTATAGTGCAGCTGAAATCATCAACATTATCACAAGCCATCAATTTACTTTGGTAAAAAAGGAAGGAAAATGGGAACAAATAAAGACGATATATTTTTGGAAATTTAGTTCCTGATTAAAAGTTTGTTATAATATGGGCTTCTCTTCCGATCAGTCTCATTCTTTTTTATTGCGGTTACGTGACGTCAAATTTCATATAATATCGGTTTCTTAATTATATTTCTCTTAATATTATATTCTTCAAGTACTAATCTTCAGATGATACAATTTGGAATCGAGGCTTTCTATTATTTTCTGGACTTTTGATTGATTGCAGTCAATTGTTAGCGGAATCAATGGTAACGTTTGGCAATTCCAAAGAGATTAAAGTCTCGAAAAACGATAGTTGTATTACAGACATTATCAAAATTTTGTTTTGTGAATGACATTTAAGGGGTAGTTAAACATGGACAAAGGACATTCAATGGGAACGCATTCGATGATGCATGCTGGAGCGATGTCTGCTATTGTGGAACTTATGACTGAAATGTGGGGACTTCTAAATGAAGAAGAGAAAAAGAAAGTTATGGTAATGAGAATGGATATACTAACACAATGGATGGAAGCAGAAATCGCTAATGAAGAAAGGATGAACGAGGTAAAGAAAAAAGCTATTACTGACATTCGAAAAGTACAAGAAATGTTGAAATAAAAACATAAATTCGACAGAAGAACAATGAGAAGGTTGTTGGTATCCAGATAAAAACCTGGATTTCAACTAGCTGTTATCCAAGTAAATGATAGGTGAATAGATATTATAAGTCGTTCTATTGCACAGAAAATTCAATAGCTTCAGTAGGCCACAGCACTTTTCAGATAGGTTCCAAATAAATTTACAGTCTGAATTTAAAAGTAACAGTGTCCCCATCCAAGTGCAGAAATGGTTTGAATTTTTAAGATAGCCTCTCAGACAACATCTACGTTGAGAGTAAAGCTTTTCTCTATATCGGTTGTGTTTTTCCAGGACCGCTTATATATACCGCCTACCTTCTGGCTGCCAGAAGCCACAGCTTCTATTAACCATGAATGAGTTCCAGGGACACCTTCAAGGTGTTGAGGGTTTGGATGTTCTACATATTCGTCGTCGAGAACTTTGAGTCCCCTGCTCAGGTTAAGTTCCCATTCATAACCTGCAGTAGGATCTTCAGTAAGGTTAAGGGTAAAATTCTCCCCTTTTTTGAGGCTTATGGTTTTTCCGCTGTCAGCCTCGGTTACTACCTGACCTGTTTCCGTTGTTCTATTGGCTTGAGTCGTGTTATTAACAGTCATGTTTTCGGGTGTTTCCGGATTTATAGGCTCGAGCTGGTTAGTATTTCCCAGAGTTACGTTTCCTGTATTATCTGTCTTTCCGGCACAGCCGGCTGCAAAAACGATAGCATTGAAGACAAGGAGCATTACTATAACTTTTAAAATCTTCTTCATAAATATACCCTCAAATACTCTTTCCTTCACTTCAAAGTGTATAATTTATTGTATTTTTTGTTGATACTTCTCAAAGACTACCTAAATGGTTGCCATGCTACTTTTATTCGTTGAACTTCTTGTAAAGATAATTTGCCGTTATCTGAAATATAATAATGAAGACAACCAGCAAGATGATATCCAATAGCGGTGAGAAAAGAGATTTGTCGGTATACGCATACTCGATCAGATCATTTCCGTAGGTAAGTGGGGATATCAGTGCGATCTTCTGCCCTATCTGAGGCATGGAAGATATCGGGATAAAAACGCCAGAG
>CAYSZA010000414.1:0-1883 GCA_964435275.1 uncultured Methanosarcinales archaeon
CATCTATGTCAACCAATTGTAAACGGAAACCTTTATCTTAAAGTAAACGTTATCCTCCAATACTTTTTGTGCAGATTTAATGGTTAACAATAAGGCAGTTTACTTGCTATCCGCTAAAAGAAACAGCAAGTGCAGTAAAAAATTCAGTAGCAAACCAAGTATAGATTAAAGATAAGTTCGGCAGCAAATTAAGGGCTAAGCTGTACGCAGTGAGGATTCAGTTTCATGAGCAGGAAAAACTTTTTCCCAAAGGTAATGTGCACCCAGCACCCGGACTCGGCTTCAAAATATATCGCAACACAGGAAGAGCCGGGAGAAGCCGTAGAGGCTGCAATGGTATTCGGCTGTGACGAATATATGCCGGATTACGAGGGAAAAGCCACACCTTACCACCAGAACGTCCAGATCGTGTCAAAACTCATAGAAGAAACAAACCTTGTTCCCGGAAAGGATGTTTTCATCACTCCGAGGGCTCCAAGCGCTGTTCAGGAGAACAGGTTCAGGCAGCTCATGGTTATGATGTCAATTGCTGAAGCTAATTATAATGTACTTGAATACTCGGATGTTCAGGCAATCAATGAATTCGTGCATCCCATGACAGGCAGTGTCAGGGAGATCATTGAAGCCCAGCAGCATATGGTGGATGTAAGTGAGCTTGCAAGAAAGGAATTCAGGTTCTTAATGGAAGTCCCCCGCATAATTCCTCTTATTGAAGATGCTCCCGCGCTGCTGCACGCAAAAGAACTTGCCGAAAGCACTATCCATGCCTGGAAAGAAAGCTTCGGGACAGCTCCGGATAAATTTAGAGTATTTCTGGGCAAATCCGACTCTGCCCTTTCCTTCGGGCATGTTGCAAGTACTCTTTCCTGCAAATATGCAATAAACGGACTTTCCGAGCTAGACTCCGAACTAGATACCCGGATCGGTATTATATTCGGAGCTGGAACGCTGCCTTTCAGAGGACATCTGGATCTGAAGAATGCAGAAAACTTTTTCAGGGAATACCGGGGAATTGGGACAATCACTCTTCAATCTGCGCTCAGGTACAGCCATAGAAAAGGAGACGCAGAAGCCCTGGTAAACCTTGCAAAGGCAAAGCTGCCTGAAACGCCTGAATTTTTCTCCGCCGAAGAAAAAGAAGAAATTGTAAACCTTATCGGGATCTTTGGGACAGAGTACAGCCGTATTCTCAGGCAGCTGGCTCCCATGATAAACCGGATAGCCGACCTTCTCCCCCAGCAGCGGGATCGACTTATGCACAAAGGGACAGGGGGTTATTCAAGAAATGCTCCTGACATTTCAGGGCTGGTCAGGCTCTGCCGCAGAGATATCGGAAAAGAACTTGAAGCCAGCATGCCTGCCGAAAACCTGCACCTTCCAAGGGCGATCAAGTTTACAGGCGCTCTCTATTCCATAGGCCTACCACCGGAGTTCATAGGCACAGGCTGCGCCCTTGAAAAGGCCCGGGAAAAACTCGGAGAAGCTGCCTGTGAAAACCTGCTTAAGAAATACTTCCTCTCCCTTGAAAGTGATCTGAGTTTCGCTTCCGGCTACCTGGACCTGAATGTTGCTTCACGCTTCCTATCCGAAAAATGCCTGAAGGAAATCCGTAAGGACATTGGATTCCTCCGTGATACCTTTGATATTGAAACCAGACCCGAACCTTCGTACCGTATCCTGCTGGAAATGATGCAGCCTGATCTCCTCCAGGCAGGAAGTGCAGGAAACTGCATGGATGAAGAGGTTTCCCAGCTTGTGTGCTCAACCCTCACAAAAATGGGAAAAATAAGAAAGGCTCTGGGTTAAGGATAAAAATTTCCTTAATCCTCGTGACCATTTTTGATTCTCATAAAATAGGAACCTCAGCCAGCTCGTCTGGCGGC
>CAYSZA010000415.1:0-1871 GCA_964435275.1 uncultured Methanosarcinales archaeon
TTTTTCCTTTCTCTGTCCTTCCCTCCTATTTCTCTCATTTTTCCGTTTTTCTTTCTTTTCCAGCATTTGCAGGTCGTTCGGGGAAGGTTTTAAAATCGATTGATAGGCATAATAATAAATAAACAGAACAGGTGATGAAATCAAAGCTACCTGGAGAGAAACGGAGATGGTATACTGACAGAAAACCCATTACAGGTCATTGTGGATCAGGACCCTGAATTATTTACCCTGCTTGAAAGCACACGCGAACTTGCCTTTGTAGAAGAAGGGATTCCTCTCAAGTACAAATTCCTGCTCGCAATGGCCCTTGACGCAGCTAATGGCTCGACAGACGGAGTAAAATTCCTTGCAATTCAGGCGATGCAGGCAGGGGCAACAAAAGAAGAGATAATGCAGGCAATAAGGATAACTCAGTACATTTTCGGAGTTGGAAGCGTCTACACAGCTTCAGAAGCCCTTAAAGATGTTTTATAACCTGTAGCAAGTAAAATACTAAAATCTCAGGAGAACAACAATGCTATACAGGAAAATGCCAGAAAACGGAGACGAACTTTCGATACTGGGTTTTGGGTGCATGCGCCTTCCCATAAAAGAGGATGGGAAAATAGATGAGGAAAGGGCTACCCAGCAAGTGCGCTATGCAATCGACCATGGTGTAAACTACATCGATACTGCGTGGCCGTATCATATGGGAGAAAGTGAACCTTTCCTGGGAAAAGCTCTTTCCGACGGATACCGGAAAAAGGTCAGGCTTGCCACGAAACTTCCATCCTGGCTTGTGGAAAGCCGTGAAGATATGGACAGGTACCTGAATGCTCAGTTAGAGAGGCTCAAGACGGACCACATTGATTATTATCTGGTTCATGGTCTCGCAGGAGAGGTCTGGGACAAACTTGAACCTCTTGGCGTGACTGATTTCCTTGATAAGGCAAAGGCTGACGGACGCATTGTCAATGCCGGCTTTTCCTTCCACGGATCGATTGAGGACTTCAAGCGAATTGTGGATTCTTATCCCTGGACTTTTTGTCAGATCCAGTATAATTTTATGGATGAAAACCACCAGGCAGGAACGGAAGGGCTTGAATATGCAGCTTCAAAAGGTCTGGGTATAATTGTCATGGAACCTCTGCTAGGAGGCAACCTTGCTGGCCCGGTACCTACTGAGGTGCAGGAAATCTGGAGTGAAGCCGAAGTAAAACGTACACCTGCAGAATGGGCCCTTCGCTGGGTGTGGAACCATCCCGAAGTCACGGTTGTGCTTTCAGGCATGAATGAGGAGTCCCAGATTGAGGAAAACCTGAAAACTTCAGAGGAAGCGTATCCTGGTTCCCTGACCGACGCTGAACTGCAGCTTGTTAGCAGAGTGGAGCAAAAATACCGTCAGCTTATGAAGATTAGCTGTACTGGCTGTAAATACTGCATGCCCTGCCCTTCAGGCGTTAGTATCCCTGATTGTTTTGAGATATACAATAACCTGCATATGTTTGGTAATGTGGAAGGAGCCAAATTTACGTATGCAGTCAGCATGAGCGGCGTATTCACAAATACCGAGCCCGGAGGCTTTGCTTCCCAGTGTATTGAATGCGGTCAATGTATGGACAAGTGCCCCCAGAATCTGAAAATTCCTGATCTGCTCAAATCTGTAGTCGAGGAACTTGAAGGACCTGACCTGGAGAAAAGGATAGCCATGGCTAAACAACTCTTCAAGAAAGACTAAAAATTAAAGTGATAAAGAACACATATTTTTAGAAGCTGGGAAAAGAAAGTTATAAGTAGCTATTGAAAACTATAGAAAAGCAAAGGCTAAAGGGCAGTGGGGTAATTATTTATAAATCACTTGGCTGAACAACTTTATATTCTAAATCTTTGTG
>CAYSZA010000416.1:0-1860 GCA_964435275.1 uncultured Methanosarcinales archaeon
CTTTTAAAGGGGTTTTAGTAATTTTAACGAAGCTTTTAAGAATTTCCCCTAAGGGAATTAGTTAGCCCCTTAACAGAGAAAGCATTTAAAGCATGAGTTCAGTTACTTTCTCCCCTTTTGCACTGGTGACGGTTACAGAGATATCTTTAAACTTCGGCACTCCCGTACCTCCGGTTTCGTCCGAGACCAGCATATTGGACCAGGGACTGTTAGGCATATATGCAAGGCCCCTGTGAGGAGTTTCGTATCCTGACTCCTCGGCTTTTACCACAATTCTTCCGAAGGAATTTTTTAGGACAACAGTGTCGCCTTTCTTTATGCCCAGCTGTTTAAGGTCTGCAGAGTCCAGCTTTATGACGGCAGAACGGTCCCTGTACTCTTCCCCAAAGCGGTTTTCAATCATGGCCTTATCCTGAAAAATATCCCTGTATGTTACGACTTTCATTTTTATTTCAGGAGCTGAAAGAAAAGATCCGAAATCCATCAGAATGCCTCCATTATTTTCCTGAGGACTGCTTCATCCGACAGGCTAGCTGTCTCAACAACAGGTTTAAAGCTTACCTTGGTCCCGTCCATGCGTGTGGCACTACCTCCCGATTCGACCCCACTGATTGCAGTATTTATGTAAACCTTTGCATGCTTTGAGGTCAGAGTTTCACAGGGATCTAATGAGATAACCGGAATTTCGAGCAGGCTCTTTGAAACCGATCTGGGAAGGCTTGAAAGCGGGTCGGAACCGATAATAAGAGCCGCATCCACAGTTTTTGCCTTCAGTGATTCGACAACCGAATACTCAGGTCCGTGCTTTACTGTGCCGTTTTCGAACTTTACGCTATTTACGTAACCGGTTTCCGCAGAAAGGTTTTCATTAAAACCTCGCATGTTGTAGTGCCCGACCATGGGTACTAGGTGGAAGTTTGCTTTTTCGTTCAGGGCTTTCATGAGCCTGAAAACGGGTTCAAGGTTTTCCAGCGAATAGATCAGGCCAAGCCCTGCAAAGACTATGCCGAACTTTGCCCCTTTAAGGATATTTGCAAGCTCAAGAATTTTCTTGGGCGGGTAATTATAGGAGGTTTTAGGTAGCTTTCCTGAAAGCGCTGCAATAAGGGCGTCGATAAACTCAGCGTCCCCTCCCGGGGGAATCTGGAAAAAATAATTTCCGCAGATCTTTGCGGTATGAGACTTCCGAATGTCGATAGCAATAGCGGTTCTCTCTTCCTCCCAGCCCCTCTGCTTTTCGCTTCCTCTGGGGAAATAGGAGTATTTGGAAAGGTGTCGGGGATGGGAGTCAGAAGGGTCTGCCCCCCAGAAAATGATTACATCGGCTTTGTTCCTTACATCATCAAGGGTGCAGGTCTTAACCTTATTCTGAATAACAGCCTCAACCAGAGGGCCAAGGCAGAACGAGGAAGTATCATCAAGAGTCGCATTGGTCCTTCTTGCAAGCTCGATTGCCAGTTTCTGAGTTTCGTCGGTAGAAGTCCCAAGTCCGAAGATCAGAGGGTTTCTGGCGTTTTTAAGGATCGCAGCAGCCTCATGAATTGCAGTTGCCTCATCGACAGGCTTATTATCAACCCGGAAGCTTGTCTCGCCTCTGGACTCCTTCATGTGGGCTACCCCTACTCTGCAGGCTGTGTAAACTTTATTTATGATGTTTTTTTCGGACTCAACTTCAATATCGTCACAGAGGAGTCCGCAGCCTGTGCATACATAGTAGTTTTTCTCCATATCCGCTTCCTCACACAAACTCGATTGCTTCTACAGGGCAGGTTACTATACAGCCGTTGCAGAGAATTTTGTTCTTCCCGAAGCGGCGGCATTCTCCCAGGTTCTGGGCTTTAACGATGCCGTCTTCTATGG
>CAYSZA010000417.1:0-1857 GCA_964435275.1 uncultured Methanosarcinales archaeon
ATCCTTTATCCCCTCATGCTGGGCTCAACC
This sequence comes from uncultured Methanosarcinales archaeon, assembly GCA_964435275.1. Taxonomy (GTDB): domain Archaea; phylum Halobacteriota; class Methanosarcinia; order Methanosarcinales; family Methanosarcinaceae; genus Methanosarcina. Next base: position 31 of record CAYSZA010000417.1, read on the forward strand.
GCGATCTTTGCATCCATAGTATCCATGTTTTTTGTTAGACTCGGAAAAGATGGAGGCATTATGCGGGCTCTTTATAAGGGTGCAGCCGGTTCAGCAATAATCTGCTTGATTGCATTTTACTTCGTTAACAATGCCCTGATGGTGGACCTGAAGTTTTATTATGCGGCATTCATAGGCGTCATTATCATGGTGCTTATGATTGTTATCACGGAATACTATACCTCGACAAAATACAGGCCTGTGAAAAGTATTGCATCCTCTTCCGAAACCGGGGCTGCAACCAATATCATCTCAGGCCTGTCAATAGGCTTTGAGAGCACGCTTATGCCTACCGTGGTAATCGTAGTCGGGATTCTTGCATCATATTTCATCGTGGGGGGAACAGCCGACCCGGGGACAGGCCTTTACGGGATTGCTATTGCCGCCGTTGCAATGCTCTCAACTACAGGCATGATCGTTGCACTGGACTCTTACGGCCCGATTACAGACAATGCCGGAGGAATAGCCCAGATGGCAAAGCTTCCAGCCGAGGTCAGAAAAGTTACGGACGCCCTTGATGCCGTGGGAAACACCACAAAAGCGGTTACCAAAGGATATGCCATAGGCTCGGCTGCTCTTGGTGCACTTGCTCTTTTTGCGGACTACAGGACTAAGGTAAACCTTGGGGCTCAGTCCCTGAACCTGGATGACCCGGTCGTGCTTTCAGGACTGCTGCTTGGAGCTCTACTGCCTTTTGTATTCAGTGCAGTAACAATGAGCGCAGTAGGAAAGGCTGCATTTGAAATCGTAAATGAAGTTCGAAGGCAATTTAGAGAAATCCCCGGAATTATGGAAGGAACCTCAAAGCCAGAATACGGGCGCTGTGTTGATATAGTCACGAAAGCCGCACTTCATGAAATGGCAATGCCAGGTTTTCTGGCCATACTTGTGCCTCTGCTTGTAGGCTTTCTCCTTGGCCCGAAGGCGCTTGCAGGACTCCTGATAGGGCTCATTGTAGTAGGGTTCATGGTCGCCCTCCTCATGGATAACGGTGGAGGGGCCTGGGACAATGCAAAAAAACTGATTGAGGATGGAGAACACGGGGGAAAAGGCTCTGAAGCCCATAAAGCTGCAGTAGTCGGGGATACAGTAGGTGACCCTTTCAAGGACACTGCCGGGCCTGCTCTTAATGCACTGATTAAAGTGGTAAATATGGTAGCGATTCTCTTTTCTTCCCTTATGATTGGTAGGGGTCTCTTCTGAGAGCAAGGAAGTTAAAGAATCTGTACGGTACATGAACTTTTTTCAAATTCATTCATTCTTCTATGTTTAGATTGTTGCTCAGGGCTTAAAACAGCGTGAACCGATTGATTTTCCCTGTACTGAAGACGAGTTCAAGAAAAACGAGTTTCTGTGCAGTTCTTCCGATATTTCTTTATTCGTCTGGGGGGAGGTGAAAAGGAGCTTTAGAGGCTAAAGAAATGAACTGGAATTCTAAAAAAGCAGACTGAGATAGTATAAAAAAGTAGAACTAAGATAGGAAAAACAGCAACCTAAGAGGTTAAAGAAGCAAGGAAAGAAGTTCGAATGTAAATATTAGATTGTTAAGTAGAAGTAGTGTGAGCGGGTTGGGGAGTGGGGGGTCATATGGGGAGTGGGGGGTATGGTATGTGAAAAAAGTTTCCCGCTCACATTACTCACATTACCCCTATTCAAACTAATTATATAAATAGCTATGCATTCTATCCAGTTTATTATAATAAAAGCGTCATATTGCAGTAGCAGCAAGGTTCTAGCAACCAGATTTAGTCCTCTGAGTACGCATTTTATAAATATGCAATGGATAAA
>CAYSZA010000418.1:0-1847 GCA_964435275.1 uncultured Methanosarcinales archaeon
ATGTATCTGGATTTCATAGTATTTTCCTGAATTTTCTTTATGCGGAAACCCATATAGAGTCCGACAAAGAGACCGCTAAGATGGGCTGTATGGGCTATCATGTCCGATGACCCGACCATAAGAAAATCAAAGAGGGCAAAAAGAACGAGGGCATACTTTAGCTTCATTGGTATGAAGTAGACATAAACACGAATATCCGGTTCAAGCATTGTAAGGGCTGCAAAGACCCCGTAGATTGCTCCGCTTGCACCAATCATCGGGCCAGGAGAGATACTGAAAATGGGCCGGCTAAGGAAAGTATAACCTATTGCCGACAGAATCCCGGCAGTGAAAAAAATTGCTAGTAGCTGTTTGTTCCCAACTCTTCTCTCAAGTGCAGTTCCGAAGAAGTACAGGACGAGCATATTGAACAAAAGATGCAACAAACTGGTGTGCAGAAACATGTAAGTAATAAGCGTCCATGGCCTTGTCACAAGAGAAGTGGGATCAAACTGAAAAGTGGTTATATAGAGATCACCTATGCTCGGAACCGTTTCCAGCAAGAAGGAAAGTATGCAGAGAACAATAATTAGCATAGACGGGCTTGCAGAAAGAGAATCTTTACCTGCCACCTGTTCCACCCCCAGGGATATGAGATACATTAAAGTCAAACATATTTCCAGTTACTCTCCAGTTTAATCGTGTAAAACTGCCCTGAATCTGAGGCAATTAAAGTACCTCACTGCAACCAATATTATATTAGTCCCAGCTTAAAGTGATATCAGTAATATAATTTTGATTGATCAGATCAATGTATTAATCTGATCACTGTACTGATTGAATCACCTTATCGGTTTGATACCATTGTGCAGTACGTCCTGTCAGCAGTCGCTAGTAAGCTTCTCAGCATACAATTACACGTCATAAGTAATATTTGTAATCGTTTCAGTCTCAAACCTGCATATAACTCTAAAGTTTTGAGGGTTCAGGTACTGACTGAAAATGTGAGATATAATGTAGTATTCTATATTGAAATTCGTGAGATAAAGCTATTAACTCTTATAACCGCTTGTGAAATTAAATTGAACTCTTATAATTCATGTACTTTAAAGACCAGTCAAAAGTTTCCGAATCTGTGGTTCAGTAACTAACCTTAGTTACAGGGATCTTACTTCCAGAAATATCACATTGTATATGGTTTGCCTTCATTCCAGATCTCCAGTGAAATAAACCGGAGTTTTTAAACCTGGTAAAGAGGGAAAAATCAGCTCCTGAGGAAATCCTGTTACTATTTTCGAGAAAGGATCTTTTCGAGAATGGATGTATTCAGGAATGAATCAGGATTATTTAAATAGAGATTGATATTATTTAAGCTGGAAAATATATCAACTAATATTCAAACGAGAAGATCATATTTATTTCTTTCCCGGGAAAAACGCAAAAATAGTTTACGGCGTTTACTGTATAAAGTCGTATTACGATGTTAAGGATATAAATAATTTTCCATTTATTTATTAGATGTAAAATTATAAAATTAAGAATATTTTTTAAAATTATATATTCATTAGGTACATAAGTTTTGTATAAGGATTGATATCTCATTCGGTGTTAAATAATAATGCAATTCTTTGTCCTAAAAGTGAGGAAAAAGTATAATTAATAGCAATTAGTAGCACACAAAACGAAAGCAAGAGTACTGAAAAGCTTTCTAACGAAAAAACGTTATCTAGTAAGGGCAATTTATTTTTCATGCATTCAGTTTAAATAAACATTTGAAGTCGGCTGATTTTGAATATTCCCATTTCACCCTACTCGAAATGGCGTGTTACAAATTAGAAAATGTTATATAGATTTGGTACGTTAAGACA
>CAYSZA010000419.1:0-1824 GCA_964435275.1 uncultured Methanosarcinales archaeon
CTCTTTGCAACCTGACCTACAAGTTTCTCTCCCTTTTTGGAAAATCCGACCACCGACGGGGTTGTCCTGGCGCCTTCGGCATTCGGGATCACGACAGCTTCCCCGCCTTCCATTACTGCCATGCATGAGTTCGTAGTACCAAGGTCAATACCCAGTATTTTTGCCATGTTTTATCCTCACTAGATTACCTGGTTAAATTTTTTAATTAAAGTTTTAGATAAAAGTTTTCAGACAAATCATTGAGTTAAATTATTTATTAAGTTATCTGGAGTTAAATTATTTATTAAGTTATCTGGTAAAGTTATATATTTAAATTCAAGGGTCAAGTCATACCTGATTCAGCAGTTAAGCTGTACTTGAATCAGGTTTCTAACTTATTACTCCAAACAATGCTGAATAAGGTTTCTAACTTATTACTCCAAACAGTGAATGATAGTTCAGTGTTAATTTAATTGTAGTAAACTTAGATTTTTATTAAATAAAGCCTTTATAAGGCCGCTTTTCTCAAGCGTTCCTAACGTGAGAGTTTACTGAATTCTTCCGGATTATCTGCTTTATTTCTCTGTTTCATCGGGGTTTCTTGCCACAGAGACCATGGCAGGCCTGATAACTTTTGAGTTAAGAGCATATCCGGGTTTGTAAACCTCTACTATGGTATTGTCCGGGACTTCAGAGGTCTCGATATGCTGAACTGCCTCATGCCTGTGAGGGTCAAATTCACTGGCTTTTTCACTCTTGATCTTCTCAAGCCCGTACTTTTCAAGGATTGAAAAAAACTGCCTTGAAAGCTGTTCTATTCCGCTGACGATCGAACTCATGTCCTCTGCGTTCTTTGCAGATTTAAGGGCGCGATCGAAATTGTCCGTTACTTCAAGGAAGTCAAGAAGTACCTGCTCAAGTACAGCTTTCCGATTTTCCTCCATCTGGCGGGCGGTCCGTTTTCTGAAATTATCAAAGTCTGCTGCAAGCCGGAAAAGCTGGTCCTTGAGAAGCTGGTTCTCCTCCTGGCATATGGCCTCAGGGCTTTTTTCAGCCTCCGAACTGGCAGAAGCCTCTTCGGGGTTTTCCCGTGCTTTGTTAGCCTCTTCCGCCGAAGAACCAGAACTTTGGGCTTCAGAATTTTTAGCTCCAGCCTGGGTATCTTCTTTAGAATCTGTGTTTTCTTCTTTACCGAATATTCTCATTAGTCGATCCCCATCAAGTAATTGTAACGGTTTCGCTCGTCCTGATCTGTGATTGTTTGTAATTCTATAAATACTTTTCGGGAATTCACAACACAGATTACTAAAAAAGAAAAGAAAAAGAAAAATCAGTAAAAGTGATTTTGAAGTTTATAGGAGAGTGTCTTGAGCATTACCACGCTTACAATCATGGAAGCCGCGACTGCTGAAATCACCTGGTCCCACCCGATGGCTGAGATTCCTCCTCCCAGTGCAAACTGTACGCCTCCAACAAGCGACACAAAAACGAAGGAAAAACCGAAACCTGCAAGAGCTCCTCCTACAAGGGAACTTAGAGTGTCCAGCCCATGTCTTTCGTAAAAAACCATGCCTGCAATAAACATCACCGCAAAGATCAAAAGTACGACTGCGGAGGGCAAAGGACTTTCTTTTGCGGAAAAAATCTCGAAAAGCCCGAGCCCCATATCAACCAGGAATATGCCCATGAAAACCGCAATAGAAAGGGTCTTCACAAACGGGTTTTCAAGGACCGACTGAGAGTTAGGGTTTTTGCTGTTAATAGTACCAGACACCTTTATGTTTTGCAATATCTAACTTTTAAGGTATAAACTGTATAATTTATATAAACTTTTACATATTCAAT
>CAYSZA010000420.1:0-1824 GCA_964435275.1 uncultured Methanosarcinales archaeon
GAAAATAGGATAGAAAACAGATATGATAAAATAAAGATAATATGGGGACAAACTTTAAAATTTTACAGAAAAAGCATAGAGAAAGCAAGCCTTCATTTGATACTATCCGCCTGATGTCTTATCTGGCAGGAAGACTTCGGGAAACCGATTCATATTTAAGCATTAGGAATAATACCACGCTGTGGATTTTTAATATCTGCTTGACTACAATATAGAGTAAACGAAATGTGAGCAAGATCAGGTACAATTTACATCCATACACTTACGCTGCAATTTACATTGTATAGTTAAGTTATTACATTGTACTTTACGTCGCGTACTTACATCTAATACTTACAATATTTATACCGTGAACAGGAAAAAACATACCATATCCGACAAATTAAAGATCCCACTAAGTCTCACAGGTATTGTTACTTAATATTACTCCAATTACTCCAATCGATGTGACTTTTACGCATAAGATTCTTTCACTTATATCGATTCTTTGACGCATTTCGATTTGTTTCATAGAAATCAATAAAGAGGAAACCCGATGAGCAATATTTTACGCAGAGGCAGGCTGGAGGCAGCCCAGGATCAGGAAATTTTACGTTATACGTCCTCTATGGAAGCTGACAGGTGGATTTTCGATGCGGATATAGCAGTGGATCTTGCCCACACTGTAATGTTGAAGGAGCAGGGCATTATAAACAGGGAGGACTGCAGCAAAATCCTTAGTGGGCTTTTGAAGATCAGGGAAGAAGGGATGGAAAAGCTCGATTTCAGCTATGAAGACATTCATATTTCCCTTGAATCAAGGCTTATCGATCTGGTTGGGGAAGATGTGGGGGGCAGGATGCATTCAGGGCGTTCCAGAAATGATGAGGTTGCGACCTGCATCAGGCTGGTACTCAGGGATGAGCTGATTGGACTGCTTGAAGAAATACATAAGCTGAGGCAAACTCTGCTCACCCTTGCAGGGAAACACCGCGAAACTCTCATGCCCGGTTTTACTCACCTGCAGCATGCCCAGCCTACAACACTTGCCCATCACCTCTGTGCCCATGAAGCCGCCCTTGGCAGGGATTTTGACAGGGTTCAGGATGCCTACTCCAGGGTAAACCTGTGCCCGCTTGGAGCTGCGGCTTTTGCTTCCACGGGTTTTAACCTTAACAGGAAAAGAACTCAGGAGCTCCTGGGTTTTGCAGGCCTGCTTGAAAACTCAATGGATGCGGTCAGCAGCCGGGATTTTCTTGTTGAGTGTGCCTCGGGATTTACGAATCTTATGATAAACCTGAGCCGCATTGCCGAAGAGCTTGTAATCTGGTCTTCTTCGGAATTCAATTTCATAGAACTGGACGATATGTACGCTTCTACCTCCTCAATTATGCCGCAGAAGAAAAATCCGGATACTGCCGAACTTATGCGTGGAAAAACAGGAGTAGCAGTGGGTGCACTTATGTCCCTGATCACAATCTGCAAGGGACTTCCACTGAGTTACAACCGGGACCTGCAGGAAGCAACCCCGAATATCTGGCGGTCTGTAGAAACCGTAAGGGCTTCGGTAAGGATTATGGAAGGGATGATAAAAACCATGAAAATCCGTCCTGAAGTGCTTGCTGCCCAGTCAGTCACAGGTTTTACGACAGCTACCGAACTTGCAGATACCTTTGTCCGGGAAACCGGAATTCCTTTCAGGACTGCCCACCAGATTGTCGGGATGCTTGCAAGGGAAATGGAAAAACCAACTCTTGAAAAGATCGATTCCGTAGCCGAAATAGTGCTGGGCGAATCTCTTTCAAGCCGGGGACTCACGGAAAAGATGGTAAAAGAAGCCCTTAA
>CAYSZA010000421.1:0-1822 GCA_964435275.1 uncultured Methanosarcinales archaeon
CCGAGATTAACGGCTCTCTCCTTGCCGTGCTGTCCGGGGAAAACCTCCTCTTCCTTGGTCCTCCGGGAACGGCAAAAACGCAGCTTGCGAGAAATATCTGTCAGTCTATCGAAGGCGGGAACTTTTTTAATTACCTCCTGACCAGCTTTTCAACCCCTGAAGAGATCTTTGGCCCGCTTTCCTTAAAAGCCCTGGAAGAAGACGAGTTCCGTCGAAAAATCGATGGCTGTCTTCCGACTGCCCATATTGCTTTGCTGGACGAGATTTTTAAAGCGAGCAGTGCAATCCTGAACAGCCTCCTGACAATTCTCAACGAGCACAAATACCATAATGGGAGAGAGCTTGTAGATGTGCCTCTGCTCTCAGTTTTCGGGGCATCCAACGAGTTCCCTGACGAAAACGAGAGCCTTGAAGCCCTTTATGACCGCTTTTTATTCAGGTACAGGCTCGCCTATATCCAGGATGAGGAAAATTTCCGGAACCTGCTTTTCAGGAGCCCTGAAGAGTTCACGCCTGCTGCAAGTCTTAAAATTTCCGCGATATACGGACTCCGGGGACATGCAAAGCACCTGCCTGTTGACCCCGATGTTGAGGTTATCATAACTGAGCTTCGAAGGAGCCTTCAGCTTCAGGAGATTGAAATTTCGGACCGGCGCTGGAAAAAGGTCATTCAGGTGCTCAGAGTTGCAGCCTGCAGCAGTGGATGCCCGGCCGTGGACAGGACAATGGTACTCCTGCTCCAGCACATGCTCTGGAACCTTCCCGAAGAGCGAGAAACCATAAGGAAAACAGTTTTTGAGTTTGCAATATCAGGCGGTATAAATACGGAAAAATTGCGTCAGGAAGCCGAAGACCTCCAGGCTGCCATAAGCATTGCCCTGAAAAACGAACTTCCTGTAAAGATTGTCTGCGACAGTTGCGGAGAAGAATTCCGGCTGAGGCAGGAAATCGAAACTCACCATACTTCTCACCCGAATCACAGCTATACCATTAAAGCGGAAGGTTCCTCAAGGATCTATCCCTATGACAACCTTATCAGGGAAATTGGTTCACTCCAGGAAGCGGCTGGAAATGCAAGCACATTGACTCAGGCCCAGAAAGAGGTTTTTGAGAAAGAATTGAAAGCCCTGGCCGATCGAGTGGAACGTGTAAAATACAGGCTTGAAGAAGAAAGGGACCTTCTCAAAAATCTGATGGAGGCAAATATCTGGCTTTCAACCCTTGACAGAAACGAAGCTCTCCTCCTGCACGACACCAGAAATACCGAGTTGTCCGAGCTCAACGACCTTATATCAAAAAGCCGGTCAATGCTTGGATTGCAGAACAGGCAGGTCCAGCCTGAATCCAGGAATGTAAAAGAAGTGGGGAAAAAAGAAATGGAGAAAAAAGAAATGAAGGAAATTCCCATACCCGATTCGGGTAGCAGTGTTAACAGTTTTATGAAGGGAATTGGCTCCCGATTTAAGCTCAGATAAAAACCCCATATAAGGCATATTCAAACTTGATAGTTTCAGGCCAGATAAGTTCAAACAAGTTATTCTCAAACCAGCTAATTTTAAACCAAATAACATATGAGGTTTTGATATGAAAGGCTCTGAGAATTTCTCTAATAACCCGGATGCAGCCTTATCAGAAACTCATTCCTTTTTTTCAGGAAATAAAGTCTCAGGGAATAAGGGCTTGCAGGATTCGCTCATTCTCCAGAATCAGACTGCTGCCGTACTGGAACGAGATCTCAGGAGTACGGTAGCCTTTCCTCGAACTATTCCCCGCCCTGTGCGAGAAAAAATAGCCGAAATCCTCACCCTTGAAATCCTGTTTG
>CAYSZA010000422.1:0-1806 GCA_964435275.1 uncultured Methanosarcinales archaeon
TGCAGGCCATATGGCTAAAGATGTCCCGAATGTGCTTAAAATCTGGATAAAGGCTTCGTTACCTGTCCGGGTAAAACGTATCCTGAGGCGGGAAAAATCCGTATCTTTTGACGAAGAGCTTGAAAAAACGGTCCAGAGGGAAAAATCCGAAGCCCTTCGCTATATGAGTTACTATAACATCGATATTGGTGACCTTTCGATTTACGACATTGTTATTGATTCCGAAAAGTGGAACCAGTACCAGATTCTTGACATTCTAAGAGTTGCTATTGACTCCCTTGTAGGGCCGGAGTAATTCCCGCAAGCTCCCCAAAGGCTGTGGAATTTTATATAAAACGTAGAGTTTTATTTGCCGGAACCTGATATTACTAATATATTGCAGCAATTGTGACTACCCAGCATAAAAATACCCTGTTAAAGAATCCTGTTCTTTCGTAGGACGCTCATGCACATCTGATCCAGAAGTCTCATAAGGACTTCCGGCACATGATTCTTCTTAGGGCTATGCAGGTTTTTTCTGCTTATACACATTACAGAGTTTCCTTGAAATCTCACGTTTATTGGCGTTTATACTTATTATGATTATACTGTATATCATACCGTATTTACATTTACACATTCAATTCAGGAGTTTTTGAAAAACTATGTCACCTGCCGGCAAACTGCCATCCGAAGCTGAAAGAAATCTGGTCCGGAAGTCCGGCGCCTGGACGAATCCTTCTTACGGCTCTTATCCGGAGAAACGCCCTATCCTAGAATACATTGAGAAAGGGGTTGTAAATATTGATAAACCAAAAGGGCCGACAAGCCATGAGGTTGCAGCCTGGGTGAAAGCTATTCTTGGCGTCAGTACAGCAGGGCATGCAGGCTCGCTTGATCCCAAGGTTACAGGACTTTTGCCCACTTTACTCGGAAAGGCTACAAAGGCTGTCCCTGCTTTGCGTCTTTCCGGAAAGGAATATATCTGCCTCCTGAAACTTCATAAGGAAATGCCTCAAAAACGGGTTCGAGAGGTTTGTGAGGAATTCACAGGCCCTATCTACCAGATGCCTCCTATCAAATCGGCTGTCAAGCGAGTTATCAGAGTAAGGACAATTTATTATCTTGAGCTGATCGAAATTGAAGGCAGCTCAGTGCTCTTTCGCGTAGGATGCGAAGCCGGGACTTATATAAGGAAACTCTGCCATGATATAGGGCTTGCTCTGGGTTGTGGCGGACATATGCAGGAACTCAGGAGGACAAAAGCAGGCCCGTTTACCGAGGAAACGCTTGTTACGCTCCAGGATCTGGAAGATGCATACGTTTTCTGGAAGGAAGACGGGGATGAGTCCGAACTCAGGCGGGTAATCAGGCCAATGGAAACGGCTGTGTCCCACCTCCCGAAAATTATCCTGCGGGACAGTGCAGTAGACGCAGTCTGTTCCGGGGCCTCTCTGGCAGTTCCGGGCATCACAAGTCTGGATGCAAACCTTAAGAAAGGAGATCTTACTGCCCTGTTTACTCTTAAAGGTGAACTCGTTGCCCTTGCAAAAGCCGAAATGAGTACAGAAGAGATCCTTAAAGCTTCTACCGGGCTTGCAGCAAGCTTGACCCGGGTTATGATGGAAGCCGGGACTTATCCAAGAGGTTGGACTAAAAAAGAGGATAATGTTAAGGCCTGACCTCCAAAAATCCTTTTTAAACACCCGCACCTAGAATAAAGTTTATATATCACTATTCCGTTATGGTATAAGTCGTGCCACAAGCTTTATGCAACCTTTCTAAAAGAAAGCTTGACCACAACCTTTCTAAAAGAAAGCTTGACCA
>CAYSZA010000423.1:0-1806 GCA_964435275.1 uncultured Methanosarcinales archaeon
TACATATCTTTTCTACTCAGATAAATAGATCATATATAATCTAATGTGGAAAAATATCAGAGCAATTTGACCTAAAAAGTATAGGGGCACCCCAAGAATTTAGAATTAGTTAAAAATGAGTTAAAAATGAGATTGAAAAACTTAGTACACCCTGAAGGTTCAAATATTCATCAATCCGAGAGCGATTTAAATATCCGGAACAAAACTTACAAGATTGACCACCCTGGCCAGTAACACAGCGATGAAAGGAGTTAAATTATGTTACATGAAGATTTCACCAGACAGCATTGCATGCTAGGAAGAGCCGCATCCTTCGCCGTGTTCACCCTCCTGATAGCATACGCAATTACGCTGGTTCTTGGATTTCTCTCACTCAAATCGCCTTCGGACCCTATCGGTGATCCTTACTTCTCCATACTGGAACTGCTTATTGTTGTGATAGCGCCATTGATGGTCATTGTCATTATTGCAGTTCATGCTTATGCTTCTCCCAAGACAAAAGTTTATAGTCTGACTGCGCTTGCATTTATGATCATTATAACGGGGATTTCCTGCATTGTCCATTTTGTTACCCTTACTGTAAATCGTCAAATCAAGACTTCAGGATTCCCGTGGAGCCCCTTATTCTTTTCCTTCAGGTGGCCGTCCTTAGTATATGCAATGGACATATTTGCATGGGACATTTTCTTTGCCCTGTCAATGCTTTTTGCCGCACCTGTATCCAAGAGAGAAGGCTGGAGAAAACTGTCCGGATTCTTATGATCGTCAGCGGAGTACTGAGTCTCGCGGGGTTAATCGGGGTGCCGCTTGCAACCATGAATATCCGGAATATTGGAGTCCTGGGTTACGCCGGATCTCTATCGTTGTGTTTCTACTGCTGGGATAGTTTTCGGACGTATCTGGCAGGTACCAGAAGAAACTAAGTAAAGATTTTAATAAAATTATACTCAAGGCAGCATACTTTTTACGTCCCTCCAGCCGTAAAAGCAAAATGATACTTCTAGATTACACTTACCGATTTAATGATTTCATTGTTTTTTCTGTTCAATATATCGAGATTTAGCTTCTTGGAGTGTAGTGACTGCTGTTTCGAGGCCTTTCCAACCGAAAACGTTTACGTGTTTGCCCTCTAATTTCTTGTAATTCTGAAAGAAGTGAGTAATTTCCTTAAATAGATGAGGAGGAACCTGGTCAACGGTCTCAATATAATTCCACATAGGGTCATTCTTTGGAACGCAGAGGATTTTTTCATCTCTTCCTTTATCGTCTTCCATGTCAAACAATGCTACAAGATGTACATCTATTACACATCCCGGAAAGGTAGGTTCCCAGGTTAAAACCATGGCGTCTAAAGGATCACCATCAAGGGCCAGGGTATCTGGGAAAAAACCGTAGTCTGAGGGATATACCATTGAAGAAGAGAGCATTCTGTCGTATTTAATCACTTTCTTTTCTTTATCATATTCGTATTTGTTCCGGCTTCCTTTCGGAATCTCGATAAGTACACTTTCGACCTGTCGTTCGGTCATGCTAGCACTTCCTATTTACTCCTGTTTATTTATGGCTATTGTTTATTCATGCCTATTCGCTAATTAATTTCTAATGATTGCAACTATTTACGTGCTTATAGGTCACGTGTCCTGACAGGGTTATACTATTAAAACATGACCTCATGTGCTTAATTTCTTTATATGAAAGAAAGGTACAGAAATGAGAGGATTTAAGATTACTGCTCAAAAGCAAAGCAAGATATAACAAGCCTCAAAACTCTATAAATAATACAGGTAAAAGAATACAGGTAAAAGA
>CAYSZA010000424.1:0-1795 GCA_964435275.1 uncultured Methanosarcinales archaeon
CGGAAGACTAAAATATAATTTTCAGTTAAGGGATACATCTTTCAGTTAAGGGATATATCTTTCAGTTAAGGGCATATTTGTTTGAGGCCCGAAACCACATCAGCAAGAAGCTCAATAGGGATTCCCATAATCATTTCGTCATCCATAAGTGTGCCGTAAGCCCTGCTTCCACTGCAACCAATCGTAACTCCTATTTTTCCTTCTTTATAAGTTTGCACAACACCGTCAGAACATACGCTCTGCACTCCTGTGAAGCTAACTTCAAGCCTGCCTCCTACCCTGAACATTGCAGCCTGTGTCAGTAACATCATTTGTTTAGGATTACCGAAAACCATAACGACATCCGGGACAAATGAGGTATTTTCCAGAGGAGAATACAACACAGCTTCTGTTGAATCAGGTGGGAGGGTAGGGATCATTTCAACAGTACGTCTTGATGCACCCGGTGTACTGAATAGCCCGAATTCATTGTAATAGAGCTCACCACTGATTACCTGTTTGGGAATTGTACCAAGACCCATTGCACCAGCTCCAATTTTACACATATGGTTCCCATTTAGAGTGTAAAACTCTTCACGGGTTCTTCTCGCTCTATCTACAAACTGGCAATGGGTCATTTCCTCATCCGCTCTTTTGATACCATCTGGAATTTTTTCTCCCTGCATAACCAATTTTACTGCTACAGGAGACGTTCTGATTCTCAGACGTTTGATCAGTTCCTGTCCACAGTGATTTATTTCTTTTACATTCATATTTCTAACTCCAGTTTAAAATTTTATAACATTAAAACAGTAAAGTTATTTTAAATTTGTTAATTTTTTGGAATTGTATAAAAAAATAATCGGAGTGCTAGAATATCAATTTACAAGCACACAGATTTAATTCCTAAACTTTTTATATAAGCGGAGGCAATTTACAAAAGATTTTTAGTAATTTATACAGAGGGTAGAAATGCTCGACCTGAATGAGTTCCAGACAAGGAAACAGAAAATAGATGTTTTGCTTAAGGAGCAGGGCTGGGATGAAGATGATAGGTCAAAAGTTATCCTCGACGTTGACACAAAAGCTTCTTCAAAGCGTACTTTTGAAGATTATCCAGAGTCACTAACGCAATCAATGAAAGGAATGATAAGTAAAGGTGTGTTTGGGTCTATATTCTTTATAGCGCCTCCAATAGAAGTCCAAGTAAATTTGCTGAATTTGCCAAGAGAATGGAAAAATGGTAATATCTCAACAGCAATCCTCCCTCGAAATCAATAATCTCTTCGACGCCCTCATGCAGAAAACCTTTACAGGAGAATTGGTTACATAAAAGTAATGCATTAAGAAACAGAATAACAAACGATTGGCGTGAAAATTATGAATCCTGAATTCTGACCTATAAAACCGTATTAGCCGCCTCATGTCGTTTTTGTCACGCTCGACGGAGGAGAGCGGCCTTGCAGATAAAATAGACAAAAAACGCACATGAAATTCTTCGAGTAGCAGGCACAAAGGATGAAAGTACTTTCAAGCACTTTCATGCTAAAGAAGAAGAAAAAGAAGAGAAAGAACAAGAGTAAAAATCATAAAAAAGCTTCAGAACATTAAGAATTGCAAAATAATCATCTTAAAGGCTCTTTTCGCTCTATCCTCTTTTTCAAGTCTTCTTTTCATTTCTTTCATTATCATATCTGTTTTTTTGAAGGGCTGCCAGGCAAGCTGGCGGAGGTTTTCGATATCAGGCGGATTTAAAAACTCTTTTATAGAGTTGATTTTTTGACATGTAAAACCTGATTTAATACTGAATCGTTCA
>CAYSZA010000425.1:0-1789 GCA_964435275.1 uncultured Methanosarcinales archaeon
TTCACCACAGAATTGAAAACAACCTGCAGTTAATCTCATCCCTTCTAAGCCTTGAAGCTGAAAGGTTCAGCGATATAAAAACTCTCGAAGCACACCTTTCCTGCAGGAACGAGAGGAGAAATCGGTATAGCTCTCAGTAAGGCAGAAGGTTATGAAGAAAGGCAAAAAGCGGAAGGCTCATGGACAGAGCGAAACTGCCCGGATGGCGAAAACCTGCAGTTTGTACTGGTTGTAGAGGATAATGGAAAAGGTTTTCCCGTCGAACTCGATCCTAAAAATCCAGATTCCCTGGGACTTGAACTTGTTAACATTCTCGTGAAACAGATCGAAGGCTGTATTGAGCTTGAAAAGAATAACAAAACGAGATTTGTGATATGGTTTAGCAACAGGGGATGAAAAAGGAATGGCTGAATTGACTGTCTGCCTGTCCTCCGGTCTTGGTGACAAAAATAAATCGTTTTTACGACTTTAAACTGGACTTCTGTTTTTACGACTTTAAATTGGACTTCTGTTTTTACGGCCTTAAACTGGACTTTTTGTTCTTCCGAGACTTCAATGGGAAGTTTATCAGGTATTATTCAGTTCTAAAACTTGCGAAATAACTGTTATATTTAAAAGCCTGCTAAGTTAAGGTTAGTTTATACTAGAAAAAGTCTGCAAAAGATTGGGAAGCACTACCAGAGAAAATAAAGGAGTCTAATAAATAAAAGGATAATAAAAATTTTAAAGTATTGAAATTAACTTGAAAATTAAGTTATCGATGTGAGGGAAGTCAAAAATTACAGAATGGAAGAAATATTGAAAAAAAATAAAACTGTAAGAAAAGCAGAAATATGAAGATGAATCGAATCATAAAAAAGAAAATTTTAGAATAATGAGATAAAACTCAAAAAGAAATGAAATTGGGGAGAAGCTAAAGCTGCTGCTTCAACTCCTCAGGCAGTAACATCTTTTCTTAGAATGTAAGCGACCATTTCAGGGTTAAGTTTGCTTTCCCTGGAGACCTTTTCTTCAATAGCCTCAGTCGATTTACCCTCAGTTTTGAGCTCTTTTATCTCTTCAATGATTGACGAAGGAATACGGTAGTACTCGTTTATGTCCTTCCTGTGGCCCCAGACATCGCCTTCGATGAGCTGGATGCGCTGCATTTCAAGGAACATTTCTATGGATTTAGAAACGGTGCGCCTGTAGGATTTAGGAAGCTGTATGACCTCAATCTTCGGACAATTTTCAACCAATGAAAAAATATCCTTGTTTGAAGGCCTGAAGGCCAGGTGCACTATTCTCTCATTTGGATTCAGTGTAAAGATTTCTTCTCTTGAACTCACAACCCTTATTTTCAAAGTTAATCCTCCATATCTACTTATTTTTTTCGTATGATAGTAAAAAATTCTTCATTAAATATTTTTCTATATTTACCGAAATCATTTAAAAAGAATTTTAATTTATGTTCTCTTTGCCGCCCCTACAAAATCTCAATCTAGATAATAAAAATCAGTATGTAGAACAGTATTTTTATCAAAACTTAAGGAAATATTTCAGGATATTTGCAGGAAATATGAGGAAAAAAATCAGTAGAAAATCAAAATTTTGCTGGACATTATCTATTTTTGTTCAGGTCAGGGCAGTTTCAAATATTTTAACACTAACTAAGATTTTAAGATTTAGCAAGATTTTAAGATGAACTAAGGTTTTAAAATAAGATAATATTTTAAAAAGAAGCGACATTTTAAAATCTTAGTTACATTTTAAAGACAACTGACATTTTAAAGTCAACTGACATTTTAAA
>CAYSZA010000426.1:0-1788 GCA_964435275.1 uncultured Methanosarcinales archaeon
ACACTGAGAAGTACCAAACTCATTTTGTAAATGATATCAACCGAATATTAGGAAATTACCGACTTTTACAATATGCTGTTGTTGATTTTTCGGATAGACTTTTACTATAGTGTCGGTTTTACTTTAGTATCGATTATTCTTAAATTTCAATAATGATACTTTTTCAGATCAATCCACAAAAACAAAGAAGAAAAGAAACAAAAACAGAGAAAAACAGTCAGTTTAAGGTCAACAGGAGAGAGCCCTTTTTATCACCCCATCAAACGTGAACGGTACATAAATCTTTGACAATTTTCGTAGTCGCCTTTGCAGTACTTCGATATTACTTCGGCAGGTAGCTTACCCTTTTTTGGGGAAACGTCGCATGTATAGAACTCGTTATTGAAGTTGGGGTTCACTGTTATAAGATAAGAGCAATACATTAAAAACACCTCTAATATATTCCTATATGAATGATCCGGCTTTGTAGGAATCCTTAACTTGATGCAAATAATTTCTACAACTTTTATTTATATCATACGCTATCATTCGATTTTTATCTTTTATTTGTTATAGAATTTTCTTGCTCTGAGTATTAATAATTTCTCCGTATTTATCACAAGAAATGTATCTAACGTGTAAAGTGCCAACGTCACCAGATTATTCTAACTCACAAAATTTTCGTCTGGAATTAAAAGAAGAAAATGAAAAATATTTGTAACTACCACTTATCCAGAATCTTCTAGTTTTATACTCTGTCCTGTAAAGAAAAGAGGCTTTCGTCTTAGATTTCAAGCTGAAAGATTATACAAATATATATCCCTGTCTTCCTGGTATTCTGGATCATTGCGTGAGTCCATGTATACAATTTTATCGTCGTAAATTGCAGGCTCTCTTGCATAAGTGCTGTTTGTAATACAAGTTGTCTCATTGGTTGAGATATTGTACATGTAAATGTCACTTGACAGGTTGTTTCCTACCCAGTATGCATTTTCCCACACTATTCTATCGCCATATACATCTGGACTGGTTGAATTGCCGTCAAAAGTGACTTGATGCGTTTTATGTTTGGCGATATCTCGCATATAGACATCCCTTGATCCATTTTGGTGCTCCACCCACACGACAATGTTTTCGTAAATTTTACCGCCTCCTGCTCCACCAGTTCTACTGATGTCACTTACTCTCTTTGTGGGTATGTCGTATATGGAAATGTTCATACTCCATTCGCTTGAATTTACCTGCTTTGCCTGTGTCCATACAATCTTATTTCCGTAAATGGAAGAACTAAAGTGAGCAGGCTTATATGGAGTTAGTTGAATTTCTTTATTGGTGCTAAGGTTGTATAGGTATAAACTGTTATACATATCATTTTGATAAGAGGCAGGCTGACCGTCAATAGATTTTGATCTCACATACACAAGATTATCACCATATATCGCTGGTGTACTCACATTAACGATTTTAATTTCTTTACCAGTGGAAATTTTATACACAATTACGTTTTCCTCGTCCCACCATGTAACTTTATCTCCCTGAATAAATGGGCTACTTCCTATATGTCCTAGCCCGGTTATGTTTCCAGTAGTCAGGTTATACATGGCCGCTGAGTTAGTAGTAGTCTCAGCCCATGTAACAATGTTGCCATTGATTGATGGACTCAATGTTAGCCTAGAACCTATAATCATAGTCTCTTTGCCGGCGTTTGCTATCGATGTAAAGCTTATGAGAAAAATCAAAGCAAGTGATAGATGTATTATTTTGTTCCCCACATTAATCCCCATAAAGGATGTAATACTGGAAAACTAC
>CAYSZA010000427.1:0-1772 GCA_964435275.1 uncultured Methanosarcinales archaeon
TTCCTTATCCGAGGGCTTTCTGCCTGCTATTGTAGTCTTCTGCCTGTGCATGGGTTTGGCCCTTATGGGAAATGAAGAAAACAAACCACTCATGAATTTACTGAGTATTCTCCAGGCTGCTCTTTCCCGAATTACAGGTTTTATTTCAAGGACCTTTCCCATAGGAGTCTTTGTTATAACTGCTCAGACAATGGGCACCATCACTTTTGAGGGATTACTTGAACTTCAGGTGTTTCTGATATCTCTGGCTGTCCTGGCTACTCTGGTCATCTTTGGCATCTTGCCCTTGTTGATCTCCTGTTTCACCACCTTCAGTTACAGGGATATTATCTCCGCATCATCCAGGGTAATACTCCTTGGTTTTTCAAGCGGCACGGAGTTCATAACTCTGCCGCTGATCTCTGAAGGAGTTAAAAAGCTCTTTGGGAATTCACTTGATAATGGAGGACTTAAGGATGAAATAGAGTCTTACAGCAGAGTTCTGGTCCCTGTGGGATATACCTTCCCTTTGCTGGGCTCTTTTGTTCCCTTCCTGTTCATCCTCTTTGTGGCCTGGCTCTATCAAAATCCCCTGGATTTGCATGAGCAGCTGAAGCTTGCAGCTGTGGGAATTCCCAGTTTCTTCGGCTCATCCAAGGTTTCCGTGGAATGGCTTCTGAATTTGATGTGCCTTCCTGTTGATTCATTTAACCTTTACATCAGCACAGGCATACTGCGCCAGAGCTTTGTCGCCTCTATGGCTAGCATGTCAATTTTCTCATTTACTACGATCAGCGCAGCTTTGATCTCAGGCCGTTTTAAGCTTCAGTGGAAGAAGGTTATTTTTTCTTCATTGCTAATCGTTTTGATTCTGGTTTTTCTTATTGCAGGGCTAAATTTTGGTTTTACCCATCTTCTTGCAAATACCTATCACGGAAACGACATAATATCCAATATTGAGCTTCCCGAAGACGCCCAGGGAATAAAGCCTGATGAACTGATTAGCACCAAGGTCTATCTCGCATGGAATGATTCTCTATCTGCGGTCTCAGAAAAACAGTCTCAAGGTGACACTATCCAGCTCATAAAAAACCGAGGAGCTTTGCGGGTGGGTTACAACAGCGACTGTATACCATTTGTCTTTTTCAACAAAAAAGGATCACTTGTGGGATACGATGTGCAAATGGCCTATGATCTGGCTCAGTTTCTCAACATTTCCAGAATAGAGTTTGTTCCACTAACGGGAGACATGATTGATGATTCTCTTAATAGTGGTGCCTGTGACATAGTCATGTCCTCTGTAGCTGTAACTCCCGAAAGACTGGATAAAATGAAGTTTACAGACTCATACATGACGGTCCATATGGCTTTTGTTGTGAGGGATGAGAGAAAGAAGGAATTCTTAAAACTTGATAAAGTCCGAAAAACGGATGACCTGAAAATTGCAGTTCTTAATAAAACAGCATTTGCAGATGAAGTATCAGAGATGTTTCCCAGAGCGAAGATCGTAAAGATAGATTCCGTCTGGGATTTCTTTAATGAAGATAAAGCAGACGCTCTTTTCACAACCGCTGAGGAAGGCTATGCAATGACTCTCATGCACCCCTTCTACGACGTGGCTCTATTTGAGCCCAATGATTCCTACAGAGTATTGTACGCTTATCCCGTGGCAAAGAACAGCAGTGAGAATTTCCTCCTGCTTTTGAACTACTGGATTAAAATGGAAAGGGATTACGGGGAACTTGACAGCAAATACAGCTACTGGATACTGGGAAAGAACCAAATAGAGAACG
>CAYSZA010000428.1:0-1755 GCA_964435275.1 uncultured Methanosarcinales archaeon
TCTTTTTCCTTTTCTTTTTCGCTTTCCTTATTTTTCAGATATATTTTTTTCTCGTAATACGCTAGAGGATGATTAATTTTTTCACATAACCTGTCTTTTCCTATGCAGTTCCCATAGGTTCTCATGGTATCGCATGCAGGAGGCTTATATACGTTTCCTGTTGCACCTGCAATATGTTCTATCTGGTAAAGGGTTTTTTCCGCGTTAAAATCAGGAGAGATATTGAAAAGGTTAAGGATTTCATCCACTGGCATTCCCACGCTGAGCAGGAAGGAAGTCATGGCAAACCGCATAGAATGGGCAAGATTCACTCCACCCTGTACGTTTGCAAGGGCATAGGATATACAGGGAGGAAAAAGTTCCGGTTCCACTGCTCCAAAGTCCGTTGCTCCGAATTTTTTCTTCTGGACCTCAAACTCGTCTTTTATTTCGGCAACGTAAGGGGCGCAGAAACTTGAGACCTCAGAAGGGATTTCAGGAATTGGAAAGGACTGTTCAATACGTTCTCTGACCGCTTCCTCAAGAAGCCGCGCGAATTCTTCTCTGGTGATCTTTACTTCTCCGGATCGGAACTGGCGGTTAGTCAGTTTCCATGCAGGATCTTTCAGGGAACTTGAAAAGCGGATATAATCCGTAAAGTGCATGCTGAAATAAGGGTTTCTGAAATCTGCCGAGACTCCAAAATCCTCCCCGAATTTAAGCAAAAAAGTCGGGTTTTCATTTTTCAGAATATTATAGGCGGCTTTGGCTTCTGCCAGAGCATATCGCCTGGTAAAGAGCTGATCGTCAACACAGGCAACCAGCATCCTTGCAAAAGGATAGGAAAGAAGTTCCGAGAGGATCTGGACTTCCCCGGTCACAGAGGGCTTTTTGATTTCCCCTTCAAGGGCCTCTTTTACCCTTTCTATCCCTCTGGCTCTTGCAGCCCGGTAAGCCCGGGAATTCAGCAGACTTTCCAGGGAGATATCCAGATTTTCAACAAGGGTAGATGCTTCTGAAATAAACGGGTAGTATGCAAGTTCTTCTGCCTGCATGGATTAGTCCGACTCAATTCTCGGAGCCAGGAGGTAAGAAATCCTTCCTGCACCGTTTGCAATTTCGAAATCTATGAAGATCGGGAAGTCTTTTCCAAGAGAGAGAGTTACCTCATTGACTTTATTTGTGGGCTTGACTATATCGGTCAGATAGTCCAGAGAGAAAAGAGAACAGGCTTCACCTGCCTTCAGATCGATTAGCTGGTCCCTGCCCATCTCCAGACGAACCTGGTCGGTATCGCCTTTTGCTTCCATATAAAATGTATCGTCAGTAACTCCCATAAGCATGTGATCGCTTATTTTTTCTGCTGCCTTTACGGCACGTCTGAGATCGGCACCATTTAAGACAACTTTTGCAGGTAATTCCAGCTGGGGAACTCTTGGTTCTGCCCGGATTGTAGAAGGATCGAGAAGAGAAAGTGTATAAGACAGCCCTCCGACATCAATCAGGAGTTTGTGGTTTCCTTCTTCAAGTTCCATCCGGACTGTGTCGTTCTTTTCCGCAATTCCCAGCAGGTCCATAATCTTGTTCAGGTCGACTCCTATTTCGGACTCATCAGCACTATATTCGTCGAAAGCGGACGATCCGAGCTCGAAAATTCCCATTGCAACGTTGGCAGGATCAACTGCTTTTACCGAAATACCTTCCGGTTTTATTTTGAGTCTGACCTCATCTACAATTACAGCCAGTGCGGCAATCGCGTCTTTCAGAAGCTCTGCA
>CAYSZA010000429.1:0-1737 GCA_964435275.1 uncultured Methanosarcinales archaeon
TTGTCCAGTTTAATTTCAATAGTCCCTTTCTAGTTTTCTGTTTTTCTCTTGTTTTGTATATATCTTTTGATAGTTTTATAATTATATCGCCAGATACTACTATTGCAACGAGCTCCTGAAAATATGACATCAGCAACATATTACCACTCCTGATTTGGCTTAAACAAGAACAGGTAATATGCATATATCTGCTGTGCGATGGTGAACCACGCATAAAGCATCTGTGGAATAAATGTAATTCTGACAAGATAATCCAACTTTTTAGGGGTCTGCACGTATCGAAGTGTGTAAACACAGTCCACATACATAATACCCATTACCAGCATGATCATTTTGTTGAAATAAAATACACCATTTCTAATGTCCATTAAGGTATAGGTTAGCAGGATACTCTGAAATAATAACATAATCCAGAATAATTTAGCGTTAAGGATGTCTTTTCTAGTGCTTTTATTCCATCCATGCTCCCACAATGTATCAAGTCCTCCGCGAAGCCAGCGAACTCTCTGTTTCCACAAATCACTTAGCTTCAACGGAACAGATGTCCAGGCGTACATCCCGAAACCTGCAGCTACATGGTAGCCAAGTTCTTTTAGGGTCACTGTCAACTCGTAATCTTCAGTAATGTTGTGCACATCGTATACAGTGCAATCCAATTTTCCGGTAGCTCTACGTCTTTCCATAACTACTTTTATTGCTTCTACCTTATACACTGTACACATCCCGTGTGCGACTTTAATACCTGTACTTTGTCCGATCCTGCTTCTATCGAATTCTGCATATTCGACATATTGACAGTGATAAATCAATTTTTCAAAAAAGCCACTGGTTTTCTGCTTAATTACTCCGGCACGAGAGCATACTGCACCAAGCAGAGAATCCAGTTGAAATTCTATTAATGCCTGTTCAACTAGATCTGGAGCAATGACTGTATCTCCATCAACTGATAGCACGTAATCATAAGGCTCCAGATCGATATTCTGATAGGCAGTATTCAAAGCTCCAGATTTTTTATATTTGTTATCTACAGTTTCTATCAAACTTACGCGGTTATTTGTGGCAGCTATACTTTGGACTATACTCGCAGTATCATCTGTGCTGTTATCATTAATAACAACAACATCGACTTTGCACGTTTGAGCAAGAATTGATTCAACGGTTGAACGAATTACATTTGCCTCATTATGCGCTGGCACAAACGCGATGACACTGTTCCGTGGGGGCAGAACTGTCGTTTCGCATTCCTCCTTGCTATTTATAAATATCAGAGAATTCCGAAATCTCTTTTGAAGTGGCAACGCTAAATAACAACCACATAAAAACTCCATTAAATGAAGAGGTTTTTCGAAATTGATTCTGGATATTTTCCCATTTTCAAATAAGTAAAATTAGACTGGCACTAAATTGGGTTTCTAAAGTTAAGGTCTATTTTCACTAAGGTAGGGAGAATTATTGTTCTAAATAAATAAATTCATGTATATATATGTATCAGTAATAAGATTCCTTTTACTTATTTCATATTAACACAATAGAAAAATATAACTGAACAATACTAATGATCCGATTTGATTTATAGTGCCAAGAATGCAGTAATGTGAGAAAAGTAATCTCCTGATATGGAATTGTCTCTCAATGACTTTTTGAGATTTGTGGTTTTACAAAATTTAGGCACACTGCCGTACTGCAGCAAGTAGTGAGATGTTAATTATTAATCTCAACAGCAAAACTCTGGCTCAA
>CAYSZA010000430.1:0-1732 GCA_964435275.1 uncultured Methanosarcinales archaeon
AGGTTAAATGAAATAACAGGTTAAATGAAATGCGTTCAAAAGGCATCAAAGAAGTGTCAAGAAAAAAAGAGTATATTTTATAACCAGACCTCTTTAACTTTCCGCTTAAATATCAGTTAAGAATCATTTTATACAATTCCATCTATCGTTTATGTGGTAAAATTCACAGGTGAATGTGACATGGCTCAAGATGATTATATGTTGATTCTCGGTTCAAATATGTACGCAGATCCATTGTATACAGTATCGTATCAGGCAGATAAAAGCACCGGAGACAAAACACACTTGTTTACCCTCGAAAACTGCGATAGCGTTTTGGTTTTGACAATGGAAATCCGAGACAAGAATTCCGAGCTTGTAGCAAAAATTGACAAAAACGAGTTTATTCAAATTGACGAAAAATTCGATGTGCAAGGAGAAATCGAGAAAGGAAATGGTCTCACGCTGGCAAGGAAAGAGGGTGGTACTGTTATTTTCAATGCCAGAATCACAGAAGATGGATACCTTGCAGTGACCGGAACCTTTTATGTAGGGGGCAGGAAAATTCATATAACCGATCGTACAGTGGAAATAGACGATATTCCCAGGCAAACCGTGAACGGTGTAGCCATTCACGATGCTTTCTTTGTTGGGACCTGCAACATTACTATAACTGATGATGGAATTAAGCTTTGAAGGTCAGTTTTAAAGATTTAACCTCTTAACAATTAAGAAATGAGTTGACACCTGCCATGTAAACCGCATCAAGAAGTTGTTCCTTTTTTCAGAATTCTTTTTTGAACTCTTTTTTAAGACCTGTCTACTGAAGAAAATGCATTCCTAACCGCAGGAAGCCAGAAGAAATGCAGATATTTATCTGGATCCCCTGGATTGGAAAAATTGTAAATTTTTTTGCTTGTTGTGATTTTAAATACAACAACCCACTCTATTTTCGTTTCACTTGAGGGGACTAACTTCTAACTAAGTGTAATTTCCTCTAATTAACTCCTGACAGCTGATAAATGGCATGCTTTTCGACTGCCTGCTCCGAGTAAAGGAACAGAGTCTCTCATAGAGTTGTATGCCTGCAGTTTGCCTTGTTTTCATTCCATGCATTTTAAAATTCCAAATCAATATCTACAGACTGATTTCAGATACTATGAATATTTACAGGATAATTAAAATAATACATATGGCATAAAATAGATTATAGCCATCGAGAAGGCAAAGAGATAAATCCATAGCAGAAGAGTTACTTTAAGTTTTTGCCGGGGGCCAAAAACGTCATAGTCTGTACCTTCAGGATACAGTTTAGAGAAGGGTGTTAGATAAAGAAAGGAGAGAGATTATGGAAAATATAGAAAGATATGTGGATGGGTTTTTAATCCCTATTGCCAAAGAGAAGGTAAACGAATATAGAAAAATTGCTCAAAAGGCAGGCGAGATATGGAAAGAATATGGTGCCTTAGAGTATTACGAATGTGTGGGGGATGATCTGGATATTGAAGGAATTGTTTCCTTCAAGAAGGCAGCTGATTCCTCTGAAGGAGAAACAGTAATTTTTTCATGGATCGTTTATGAATCAAAAGATCAAAGAGATAGGATAAATGAAGAAGTTATGAAGGATCAGAGGATTATAGATATGATGGAGTCAGGTCCTGAGCTATTTGATTACAATCGAATGGCTTACGGTGGCTTCAAAACATTAGTGATGTTTTAACCTAACATTCTCTGCAGCCGACTGCAAACCTTG
>CAYSZA010000431.1:0-1732 GCA_964435275.1 uncultured Methanosarcinales archaeon
TCCAGTATACTCATCTTCATTCCGGAAACTACTCTAGAAAACCACTATATTCTTTATAAAGTTACTTCGATCTTTATTAATCTCAGCCTTACGGGCTAAAAGTATTTTTGATAAAGCTTCAGGTAGGAATTCCAGGCCACAAGCTATTGAGGCTAAAAATTTCCCCGGAAGAAATTTGAAAAAATTCTCAAGAAAGATTTTCAACAAGTCCTAACAAGAGAAAAGACAGAAAAAGTCTTTAAAAACATCAAAAAGAAAAAACAGAAATAATCTCAATATTCGATAGCAAATTTCAATACAAAATTAAAAAGTTGCTCGCAAAGCAAGCAACTGAACTGATCCTTAATTTTTACATATTTGGATCTTTACATTATACTGAATTTTTACTTTCTTCTGTATTCCCTGCATTTTTCCACGAATTTTTCTACCGGGAACGTAGCAGGGTGAGAATGCATATACCCTGCAAGGGTGTTGTGCTCGATAAGCCCGTCAAAACCGTCCTGTATGCCTTTTCCGCGCAGCATTTCGTATGCAAACCTGGCATCTCTGTCGCATTCCGTAAGGGAGTAATGGAATTCATGACCCCTGATATTACGGGAAGAGAAATTTTTGTCAAGAGGGCGGACTTCAGTATATCCTAGAGCTTTCAACCTGTTTGTCATGCGCGTGTTTGCAGGCACGACATCAGCCAGTTTATAAACCCGGTCATCGACCTCATAGGTCCCACAGAGGTAAAGCAGGCCGCCACATTCCGCATAAATAGGCAAACCGTCAGCTGCAAGGCCTTTAAGTTTCCGGGTCGTTTCCGACTTCTCAAGGGCTTCTGCGTAAAGTTCGGGATAACCCCCTCCAAGGTAAATACCATCTACATCAGGAATTTCCCCTTCTATTGGGCTGAAAAATACGACTTCTGCTCCATTGTCTCTGAATGCGTCAAACATGTCCCGGTAGTAGAAACAGAAAGCTGGGTCCCAGGCAACTCCAATCCTGAGGTCTGCCCCTATCTGCGGGACTTCTGGGAAATCCGGAACCGAACAGGGTTCGGCAAGTTCAAGCACTGCGTCAAGGTCAACATTTTCCTCAATGAAAGCTGCCATTTCTTCAGTATTATAGTCTTTCTCGTGGGCCATATACAGCCCGAGATGCCTGGAGGGCACCTCGATATCTTTCCTTCTCGGGATCGTGCCTACAATAGGGATATTGCCCGGAAGCGAATTTCTTACGAGTTCCGCATGCCTTGGGCTGCCTACCTGGTTCAGGACAATGCCTGCAACCCTGATTTCAGGATCGAACTCGGAATACCCTTTCAGAAGGGCTGCGGCGCTTCTGGACATGCCATGTACATTAATTACCAGAATTACCGGCAAATTGAGGGTTTTTGCAACATGTGCGGAACTTGCAATTTCCGTAGAGTCGATTCCGTCAAAGAGACCCATAACTCCTTCTACTACCACTATGTCCGCATCTCCAGCTGTCCGGGCTACAGTACGCCCAACCCCATCAGTGCCCATCATGTATGTGTCAAGGTTCCTTGAGGGGCGCCCGCAGATTGCAGTGTGATGAGAAGGATCGATATAGTCAGGTCCTACCTTGTAAGGCTGGACTTTTAGCTGCCTGTGCTTAAGAGCAGCCATGATACCCATAGATACTGTCGTTTTTCCGACCCCACTGTGGGTCCCTGCAATAAGTATTCCTTTTGTCATCTGCTGGATATTGTTGCCGTTAAAATATA
>CAYSZA010000432.1:0-1686 GCA_964435275.1 uncultured Methanosarcinales archaeon
AGGTTCAGCATCATCACGCTCACATGCTGGCACTTATGGCTGACAACTCCCTGCCCCTGGACTCTCAAATTCTCGGAATCGCTCTTGATGGCGTAGGATACGGCAGTGACGACACAGTCTGGGGAGGAGAACTTTTTGAATCCTCCTACTTCGGATACGAGCGCATTGGCCATCTACTACCTCAGCCAATGCCAGGCGGAGATCTTGCATCGAAAATACCCTCAAGGATGGTTCTGGGTATTCTTTCAGAGAGGCTTGGCAGAGCAGAGCTGCAAAGACTTCCCCTTACTTTTCCGCAAGGAGCTACAGAATTTTCAACTGTGATGAAACAGCTCGAAACTGGGATAAACGTTGTGCAGAGCAGCAGCACAGGCCGGGTACTGGATGCAGCTGCGGCACTGCTTGGAATCTGCGGAATAAGAACCTACGAAGGAGAACCGGCAATGAAACTCGAGTCTGCCGCAAAGAAAAGTAGCCACGTTGTCGATCTTCCTTTGGTCTTTAAGAAAGATAGGCACTCAGGAGTTCCTGTGCTGGACACTTCCGAGCTTCTTCTGGGAGTATATGAACTTTCCGGAAAGTATTCCCCATATGACCTTGCTTTTGCGGTTGAGGACAGCCTCGCAAGAGGAATTTCAGAACTTGCCACCTCTCTTGCCGCAAAAAGAGGACTTGAAAAGGTTGGTCTCAGTGGAGGGGTTGCCTATAATGATCATATTACTTCGTGCATTGCAGAAACTGTTAGAGAAGCAGGCTTTGAATTCTTAGCCCACCGCCAGATCCCCTGTGGAGACGGGTGTATCTCATTCGGGCAGGCTCTTGCGGCGGGGTTAAGTTTAAAACCTGAGAATAAATCTTGATAGGACCCTCTTGCCGGCTGGTCTGCGATTTTCTGGTAAGGAAATTTGTACCCTCTCATAAGGCATAACCCTGGAACTCTTTTAGCATTCCTATATTCGTTTTTTCTTTTTTCGGACACTTTGGGTATTAATATTGAGATTATACTGAAATTTGATCAGAAAGACTGAAATACAAAATTAAATAAATGATCCATGCTTAGATAGGAAAGGGAGTATAAATGGGGCCAAGTAGTGTACGCATCAGAGTCGTGACAAGCAGGGACGAGATTTCCGGCCTTGAGGCACAGGAGAAGGCAGTACACCTTGCTTTTAGACCTTCGGACCGGGATCTTTTCAGTCTGGTCAAGGCATGTCCCGGGATAGAATTACTTCAGCTTCCCGCATCTTCCTATGAAGGACTCTCTAAATTCATCAAAATGTATCTTGCATCTTCAGGTATTCACCTCGTAAAGGGAGATGTCAGCGGACACTGGCATGACCTTAACAACTATTTTGTAATACCTGCCTACGTGCTTGAAAAAATAAAAGAACTGAAAGTTCAGGGAAGAACTGAAGACGAAATAATCGGGGAAATCACAAATATAAGGAAAATCAGCCCTGACATGGTTCTTCACTTACTTCACAGCTCTTTCCTGGCTCCAGGCCCTGAGCATCCAAGAATGAACAAAGTTTAAATAGAAGATTTTTCTGTTTTGTTTCCGGCGGTTTACAGGCGTTTCCACCATTTTCTTGAGGTTTTCTGTTCTTCAATCTGTCTTAACCCTTCAGATGCGAGTTTCTGCTGCATTCTGTATTTTCGGTTTTCTTCAGTAACCTTCGAGAATGC
>CAYSZA010000433.1:0-1685 GCA_964435275.1 uncultured Methanosarcinales archaeon
GACCACTACACTACCGGGCTTCGATGATTTTTCGCTGTGGGGCGCATTTCTTTCGGCCTCAAGCGTATCTTCTAAAGGAAGATTTTATATATATATCTTTCGGCTTGAAGGGCCGGACTTCTAAAATTAAATGACAAAAAGGGGTTATTTTTTTACAGGTTTTCTTCGGGCTGGTTAAGAACAGCAGTCCACCACCAGCGGGCCATATCTAAGAGGTCTTTTGAGAACTGGCCTGAAAGCCTGTATTCGTTATTCTTTATCGATATAAGCCCTGCTCCAAGCAACTTGTTACGCATTGCATAAAATGAAGCACGCCCTATCTGAAGCTCTTCCAGAAGGGTCTTCCATTCGTCAGTCCGGACCGGACTTCCTGCGGCCTGACGCTCTTCTATTATTGTCAGGAAATTTTGACCCCTGACAGCAGTGGCATCCTCCTGAAAAATGCGCCGCATAAGATTATAATATGGGTCCCTTGAGTGACTTATACGGGTATTCGCGTCCGATCTTATTACAATAGTTGTTGCTGTTCGGGGTGCATTTTTAACAAGCGACATTGTCCATCAGGCAGTTGGGGTGGAATAATAAATTTCTCAAGCCGTGAACTCGGCAGATGTCTTGGACGAGGTTACAATCTTCATGAGCAAGTCTATGTATTCTTCCCTCAGAAGGTAAACCATTGGGGTTTTATAGGATTCTTTATGCGCCCTTAGAATTCCAAGTTTCGAATGGATATACCCTACCATGGATGCGACCGTATTCCTCGATACATTGTACTTGCTCGTAAGCATCTCATGCAACTCGTCAATAGTCGCTTTTTTTACCTTGATGAAGATACACAGGATCGCCCTTCGATATCCACTTGAATCAACTTCAAGAAATTTTTCTAATCTGGATTTAATCTTAGCTCGGATGGATACCATTAATTACCACCTCTACTGATGTAGTAAACTATGTAAGTTATAGATCTATATATAGATTTTTAAATTTATTCGTCTGATGGAAATGGATATAAAAAAGTTCACGTCCATTAAACAATTCAATTTTACTGCAAATCCAGTTTTTTTGTATACGTATATATTCTTTCTTTGATATATTGCTTTTTATGCCCCACCAGCACCGAATTTAATTCCAAATCTTTTTTAGAGTTTTTCACTATAAACGTCGGACTTTTATATTTTTATTTTTAATATTCCTTTTTACAGGAAGCCTTATGTCCTTATAATAGGAAAAGCTCTTATTTTCCGGGGAGGTAATTTGAATACTTCTATAATATATTTACTCAAATACACTATTATTTTCTTATGACCATATATTAAGTTTGCGTTTGATCTACTAAAGCTATCCGTTTTTTATTTATTATAAGAGTAAAACTTACAATTTTCCGAATTTTTCTCAAAACTCAGGAACTTAAACCTTAATCTGATCTTGAAGTTCTTCCTGAAAATTTATTCTGTTCATAATTTTTTCATTTCCAGGTTTTTCAGGTAATCGAGGTTTTGTAAGCCTACCTTTAAAAGCCTATTCTTCATGAATCTTGCGGCATCTGGCAGATTTGAAATTTCAGAATGAAATTGAAGGCCCTCGCGGCGCAAATAGAAAAATCTCGGGATGGAGCAACAGAAATGGAAGCCTGACATCCTTAGAAACTAAGAGCCTTTAATAAAAAGGGGATTAATATTAATAGG
>CAYSZA010000434.1:0-1678 GCA_964435275.1 uncultured Methanosarcinales archaeon
GGTTTCTCCCTTGTAGGTTCTTTCTTTCCCCTGAACTTCTGGTGAAAGGTTTTTGCGGCAGCTTTTTCAGGGGCAGGGGCAGAGATTACTCCGATCATTCCTCCGTTTTCGTCCGTGGCAATGAAGGTTTTTTCTTTTTTCTCCTGCCCTGCGGATGATTCCTGTTTTATGGTTTCCCGTCTGAGCTGGCGCCTGACCCTGCTCAAAGCGTCATCTGTATTCCTTTTCTCGGGAGCTGGCTTCGAAGCCCGGACTTCGGAAAGGTGTTTTTCTTTTCTTTCAGGCGGGATATAGGGGGCTTTTCCGAGAATTTCGTGCAGGAGCATGATTGCCGCATGTTTATCCAGGGGCTCGTTATTATTTCCGCATTTCGGGGACTGAATACAGCTCGGGCAACCACTTTCGCATGGACAGCTCTCGATTGCTTTTAAGGTACCGTCAAGTACCTCTTCTATAAGGTCGTAACCTTTTTCGGCGTATCCTACCCCACCCCTGTGTCCATCATAGATGAATATCCCGCTTTTGCCTCCGAGGTCAGGATGGGACGGTGTGGAAATTCCGCCCACGTCGCTCCTGTCCACAAGCAGGTGAAGTGGGTACATTGAAATCATCGCGTGTTCTACTGCATGGATCCCGCCTGCGAAATCCAGTTTGTGCTCTCCTGTAAGTTCCTGCAGCCTGTCAGGAAGCTTAAGCCATAGAGCCATTGTCTGAAGGCTGACCGGAGGCATCTCAAGGTTGTGTGCGCTCATTATATCGTTGCTCTGGGTCTGGATTTTCCTGTACCCTATAACCCTGTCCGTTACCTCGACTTCCCCAAGCCCTACTTCGACCTCAGACGCGTGCAAAAGTGACTTTACTGCATAGGTCTCCTGCACAAGCACAGACGAGTCGATCATTGGTTTCGTATAATAAGTATCGTGCGTCTTTACAGCATGGATCTCTTTCTTTTCATGATCGATCCTGTTTACGTAATAAGGTTCACCCCTGTGCATATAAACAGCTCCGGGGTAGCATTCCCTGAAGGCGAGCGTTTCCTCAATGTCTTTTTCTATAGGAAAACGCTTCTCCCCTTCAAAAGCAAGAAGAGAATAAGTATTATTATCAATGCCTCGCAGAGAAACGTGCTTATACGGAAAATGGTCCGTCGAATACTTCAGATCGCCACCTGAAAGCAGGCCCTCAGCTTCCAGAAGTTCCACAACCCTTTGATACCCTTTTCCAAAGTATTTCTCATCGGATGCCCGAAGAGGAATTTCTTTTGCAGCACAGAGCAGGTGTCCTGCAAG
Source organism: uncultured Methanosarcinales archaeon (assembly GCA_964435275.1). Lineage (GTDB taxonomy): Archaea > Halobacteriota > Methanosarcinia > Methanosarcinales > Methanosarcinaceae > Methanosarcina. The sequence goes on from CAYSZA010000434.1 coordinate 1,290, forward strand.
GATATATGGATTTCTGGGGTTAAGTACCGCGTTTTCACTGCTTCTTGCAAAAAAGTCGGCAGGATTTCTCATATAGTACTGGTCAAGGGCGTTTGTACCTGCTACAAGGACAACAAGGCTTTCGTTTCCACTCCTACCTGCTCTGCCTGCCTGCTGCCTTGTGCTCATTACTGTTCCGGGATAGCCGTCAAGAATACAGGCATCAAGCCCTCCTATATCTATTCCCAGTTCGAGTGCGTTTGTGGAAATAACCCCTCGAAGTTCCCCTGAATTCATCTTCTTTTCAATTTCTTCCCTTTCCCTGTCAAAATAACCGCTCCTGTACGAACAGATTGCAGGGGAGAGATTTCTGCTCCTCAAAAGTTCCCTGCAGCTTTTATACATCCTCT
>CAYSZA010000435.1:0-1664 GCA_964435275.1 uncultured Methanosarcinales archaeon
TAGCGCCTCTGGACTTCTTCCTGTTATTCTCTGTTATTCTCTTTGATTTATATTCTTTTTGATGAAGTCTTTCGTTTTCATTTGATGAAAATTCTTTACAGTACCAAGATTCCAAAGATCCGTATACTGAGATCCGTATACTGTTAACTGGCTGTATTGCGAACCGCAGAGGCTGAGGTATTAGATTGAAACTTCGCAAAGTCTTTGAAGAAATGTATAATGACTGAAAAATCAAAGAAATTCTGAGGTCCGGAATTGAGATGATATCTTTTCCCAGCCCTTAAGGAGACGTAGCAATGAGTAGAACTGCACCGAAAACGTATATAACCTCGGGGCACAGCGCCTGTCCGGGCTGCTGTGACATTTTTGCAGCAAAATTCACACTCATGGGAGCAGGTCCAAATACTATTATTATTAATCCTACCGGCTGCCTGGAAGTTACAAGTACGCCTTTTCCATTGACTTCCTGGCAGGTTCCCTGGATTCATTCCCTCTTTGAAAATGGAGCTGCAGTGGCTTCAGGTATCGACGCTGGCTTAAAAGCCCTTGGCAAAAAGAAAGATACTAAGATTATAGTTATAGCAGGCGACGGTGCTACGATGGATATAGGCTTTGGGGCTATTTCAGGTGCTTTTGAGCGGGGTCATGACTTTACATATATCTGCATGGACAATGAAGCCTATATGAACACCGGAGTCCAGCGCAGCAGTGGGACGCCTTTCGATGCGAGCACCACCACCACTCCAGCCGGAAAAGTTTCTTTCGGGAATCCACGCCCTAAAAAGGATATGCCTGCCATTATGGCAGCCCACGTCTCTCCGTATGTAGCTACAACCTCGATAGGTTTCCCAAGGGACATGATGCGTAAGGTTAAGAAAGCCACCGAAATTGTAGGCCCAACCTACATACATGCCCACGCTCCCTGCACAACAGGCTGGGGCTTTGATACCTCAAAGACCCTGGAGATCGCCAAGCTCGCAGTCGAAACCTGTCTCTGGCCAATGTACGAGATAGAGAATGGCGAAATTACCCAGGTCAGAAAGGTTAAGGACCCCAGGCCGGTTGAAGAGTACCTGAGAATTCAGAAAAGGTTCAAACATCTCTTCACAATGGAAGGCGGGGAAGAAGAAATAATGAAGATTCAGGCTATGGCAGACTGGAACATAAAACACTTCGGGCTTCAGTGAAAAAAAGTACTTAGTGACTCAGTGAAAACTGAATTTTAAATTAACGATTTTACTCTAAGATGAGAATTTATCTCCCTGGAAAACTTGACCCTTCCGGCTAAAGCTTTAATAAAGGTATTTTCACAATAGTTCTATGGGTGCTTTATTACAGAAAAAAGGGTGAAAGCTACTGAGAATGCTATATTATTAAGCACTTCCATATTACCCGAGAGAGAAAAAAGTGTGTTCTCTTTATTTTCCTACACTCGTGCAGGTAGACTTTAAATTATCCAGATCGCGGATACACTTTCTAAGAATCACTGCTATTTACTGATCCTGTAGAGACCTTATAATTAAAACCTGACTCGCTTTGTCCATATAACCTGTACTTTGAGATATTCAGGGAACTGATGCTACCAATAAATGTGACTATATTATCAAAACAGGATATGGAGCTATCAATTTGACAAAAATATTCCCACAGTTTATACCTTTATT
>CAYSZA010000436.1:0-1642 GCA_964435275.1 uncultured Methanosarcinales archaeon
TGTTTAAATCTTCATGGAATAAGAAGAATACAGATTGAGATATTCAGAAAATCCTGTTTTTTTGTGGTTAAAAACAAGAGGTATAGAGTCGATTAGAATTTAGTGTCATCCACTTTGCTCCTGGTGACAGCTTCGCTGGTACTGGGCCGTGAACATACGATAGTACTGATTCTCCATGCTGCAACCTCATCCACAAACCATAGATGAACGATCCTAGGACGAAGGCTCAAAAGTAAATGCCGTACCTTCTATGAAGCTTAAAGATATTTCCTGAGTTTCTCTTTAGCCTTCCCCTGAGCATAGCCCCTGTTGTGAGAGCATAGCCCATAAGTAACAGGCTGATGATAGCTATCAGGGCATGGCTTATCCAGTTTTGGTACGCCAGGGCAATCCCGCCAATGATCAAAACTAAAGCTAGACCTATGTATATATCCGATATTGCTAGTCTTCGGTTTGATTTCTCAGGAATTTAGACCCCCTCCATTGTCCCTATCAAATGAAAAAATACTAAGAAAAACATAGCTGCTTTCCTTATGAAATTCTAAAATATTCATGATGTAAAGTTGAAGTCTGACATCGATTTTGTGTCGTGCCTAAAACTTCGAGCTTATTTTTTCAAAGGTCCAACAACAGGAAAACCCTTTATGATTTCAGGCCTGTGTAGTTTTTTCAAAGTTCCAACAACGGGGAAACCCTTTATGATTTCAGGCCCGTGTGGTGACTTATTCAATTCTTCAGTAAGATCCTTCCCTGCAGTGTGTCCCTTATGTACGCCACCTTTCCAAAAATCACTATCAGACACATCATAGACTTTGCCTTGATAGGCAACGTATGTCTTTCCGTTTTTACCGTTATACTCTGCAAGTTCTTTAAATGTATATTCTTTTGTTTTCGGTATCTCTGTCACATTCTGAATTTCAGTTGCAGTCTGTCTTTCAGTTGCCTCTTCTCCAGCCGGAGTTACAGTCTGTTTGGGAGTTACTGTTTCATTTGGAGTTACCTGTTTATTTCCCATACATCCTATTGCGAGGAATAAGCCTAACAACACTATTATTATGATCAGTGCTTTTCTCATTATTTCCCCTATAAAATATAAGTTGCTTTATAATTTAGGTTTTGCCGTTTATGAGGAAACACCGTTATGGGCCTAATCCCAGCGTCGCTTAAATGAGACGCAAAGTATGAAACTCATTCAAAGTAGAAATCTTAAAATCAGTATCTAAAGGGCTAGTTACCATTATGATTTAGAGGTTATCAGTGTTAATTTAATTCTAAATTTGTAACTATTCAGTGTGTAGTTACTAATTTACTTCTGTTTCTAGATAAAACGTTCCAACATCTAGAATTTCAGAAATATCTGAAATGCATCAAAAATTAATTAAATATTTTCCAGAATTACTTTTAATAGTAGGATAAGAGCAAGGATTAAAATAAGCGTCCACACAAGCGGCAAAAGAATCCGAAGCAAGAAGTACAGTAATACTGCTATAAGGATTAACTGAACTATAGATAATCTCCTTCTCCCCACACGTAGAAAGCGACGATTTAATCCATGAGCCATTATGTAAACCTACTGAACGTTTTAAGAAACAGGTCTGCTGGGAATCGAACCCAGGTTCGGAGCTCCGGAGGCTCCAGTGAT
>CAYSZA010000437.1:0-1640 GCA_964435275.1 uncultured Methanosarcinales archaeon
TTTGTCCTACACATCGAATTATTAGATAGGAGGGCTTATGTTCACAGAAGCCCGTTTTTTATCTAATATTTCATTATGCTGGCCGAAATTACAAAGAAAATTTCTTACTCGGCCTTAATGCGTTTGATGGTTGTAGGACGCTCTTTTACCAGGATTCTGTGCCCGCAGTACGGACACCTGATGCCTGTGTACTCGTAGTCGATTTCCACTTTCTGTTTACATCGAGTGCACTTGTAACCCATACAACCACAACCTTATAGAGTTTACTTCGCCTCAAGAATGTTCTTCATAGTGCGCAACAGGGTCTGACCTACACTGGTATACGGGATATAGGTTCCGCCAGCGAAGGTGTGTCCGCACTTGCTGCATTTCCAGATACCGGTCCCAATCCTTTTCACAGTCGGGCGGGCACATTTTGTACATACGTGCGGAGCTCGCATGCGTTCTTCCAGGTCTGCAACAAGCTTTCTGTCCTTTCTTCCGTATCTGGGACCAAATCTGCCTGCTGATCTGGAAATCCTTCCTTTCTTAGTGAACTTTTTTGCCATCGTTAATAACTCCTTAAAATGTAAACGTTTAATGAAGTGACCTAAGTGATTTAAGTCAGACCTGGCTGGTCACGGGTCAGGTCCCTGAAACCCAGATTCTCAGGTTCCGCTCATCACCTATTGCACGTGTACTTAGACCGTAATACTGGCATTTCATATTTATATTTAATTCGTCCTGCCGACTCATTCCTGCCTTACCAGTGCTTCGAGGTAAAGCTCTCTGAGTTCGGCTGCCTTTTCACATGCCATATCGATTGCTTCCAGCACCTCGGCTTCGGTGAAAGGAGCAGGGCCCATTTTCTGCATGCCAGCAACCGATCCGTCCGAACTTGAAACCACGGTCAATTTTGTCTCACAGACAGCCTCCTCATCCAGTGAGGGGTCCACCATCAGCTTTGAGCCGATCTTGGCAAGAGTTATGCCCACAGGGATCTCTTTCATCGCAAGAGGTACATTCGGCCCGATTCCCTGCTGTTCGTTCGGGACCATTGTGGTCATAAGGGCTGCAATGGCAGCGAGACAGGACGCATCAACAAGATTTCCATCGTCATTGAGGACGTGGACATCTATGAAGACGATCCAGACGGATTCTCCAACGGTTATGCAAAGCTTCTTTATATCAATTGCGCCCGATTCGCGGATTCCCCTGTCTACAACCCTTGCCATTTCGATTGCTTCTTCCCTTGGCGGGCCCGGCTCGAATTCCGGGGAAGCAATAGGATTGAGTTCCAGGTTGGTAATAATCACGCCTTCATCCTGAGAGTCCGGAAAAGGAGTGCCTGTCTGAAGCTTGACCCCTACAAGAACCTGGGTGTCTCCAAGGGTCACCTTTGCCGAACCTTCAGCCTTTGAAATCAGATTTGTTTCAAGCTTGATATCCCTGAAATCCTTAAATCCGCGCCCGTCCTGGCGCTTTCCCTTAATCATAAGGTTGTAAATATAGTCCTTCTTAAGCGTAGCAATAGTTTCACTCATCTTTTTCACCTCTGCTTCCGGATTCAGAGGGGTCTTTTACTACCTTCCAGGGTCCTTTGCTTTCTTCTTCAGGCTCTTCTTCAGGCTCTTCTTCAGCTTCTACTGTTTCTTCAGCAG
>CAYSZA010000438.1:0-1600 GCA_964435275.1 uncultured Methanosarcinales archaeon
TCCGTAAAACCTGTAAATTCAACGTTTTCCGGGATTTTTGAGAATTTTCCGGGATCTATTTCGGGCCCCGAAATAAAAGTATAGTGGATACTGTGATCCAGTTTTGCAGCCTCAATTACGCTCCTGAATATGGGTGCTCTGTATCCGAAAGCACCAATGGTTGAAAGGACATTCGGGTGGCGTAAGGTTTTTGGTTCGACTTCACTATATTTACACCTTATAAGTGGGCCGCTGAAGAGAATTGTATTATTGATACTTTTTGTGAGTGTGAAGTTTTTTCGGTTTACAGAATACGGAAGCGGATAATCAGGTACAATGATACCATCTACGCTTCTGAAGATGTAATTATAAAAGCTCTTGACGAGTTTTCCTGCTACGGTCACCAGAAAATCCTGCTTCTGAAAAAATTCTACCATATTGAACTGGTGGCCAATAAAATAAACGGGAGTCCTTTTTATCTGTGCAGCAAGGATACCTATATAGTAGCCATCCGAAAGTACAGCATCGGGTTTAAGTTCTTCAATCAACCTCAGAAGCTTTCTGAATCCTAAAGGTGAAATCTTCTTGAGGGTCTCTTTAATTGATTTTTTGATATCAAAAAGTCCGACCTCTCCAGCCAGCTTTATTTCAGGGGGGATTTCATATGCCTGATACCCTGTCTTTTCTACCAGTTTTTTTGAGTGCCCATATGCCCCAAAGTATACATCGTGTCCGGCAGCCAGAAACTCTTTTCCTAAGGCAAGGCAGCGACTTGTGTGGCCAAGCCCTTCTCCGCACATTAAAAGTAAGACCTTCATTTTATTTCAATCCCGGTATCCACCTTTTTCCGTTATTTTAACCCGTTATTTATGGATTTAATAATTTCAAAAACAATCCGTGTAAAAAGAATTCATTCTGCATGAAGCAATTGTTTATAAAAATAGAATGAAGAGATTTAGAGGCATAATCCAATTTAAAAGGAAGTAACATGGGAAACTTGGGTTTAATAGATGCTGGCATGTTTTTTCGGTCTGTTCGTATATTTTTATGGTCTGTTCGTATGTTTTGGTCCCACGCTACTAATATAATGATATTCGTTTCCTGTATATATTCTTTTCTTTTTTCTATGTAATTACTTAATTACATATAGTTATTTCATTCAAATGCATATTTATTTGTCGGAATTTTATTTTCTGAATAAAAAACTATCTTTAAGTATCCATCTAATGTTCTGCAGAGATTGTCTCGGTAGATAATCTCAAATTCTGGTCCCCTATTTGAAGATGTATAGTCAGCAGGATAAATCTCTGAAATATAACAGATTCTTTAAGGCTTGTTCCATCAGATTTATGTAACCGGTTGAAAACTGCCAATTGAAGCCATATTCGAGGCAAGAATAAATCGTTGAATCCCCTGCAGGAAGAAATCAGTTGTTTTCATGAGTAAGATTTTACCGATCAAAAATAGCACTCAGACTGGTTTTTGAAGGCTGCTCTTCCCTCGGCACAGAAATACAGGGTTCCTGGAATTTTACCGGAGAATATTTGACAGCCAGTACTCTCATTATACCCAGTACGAGCAATAAAGTCGCCAAACTTAAAACGAATTCGTACCCGAATTT
>CAYSZA010000439.1:0-1562 GCA_964435275.1 uncultured Methanosarcinales archaeon
GTTTCTATAAATACACTGGAGTGTAGTTACTACACTTCAGTGCCGATTAAGTATATATGAATAACCTGATAATAACAGATTACTGAAGGTTTATTTATTTTCAGAAAAATGGGTTTTAAAGAAATAAAAAACAAAGCAGAAAAAGCAAAAAAGTAACCAGAAAGAGAAAAGAGGAAAAATTAGAGAAATAAAAAATTAGAGGAATAAGAAATGACTGTAAGAGATGAGATTCACAGACAGATTGTTGCAGGACTTAAAGATGCAAAATTTCCCATAAACACACCCGAAGAATTGCTTGCCGCTTTCCCTGCGGGTGCGGATACAACATGCAAAGCAGGAGATCTTGAGGTTACTGCCGGAGAAGCAGGTAAACTGCTGACCGCAGAAGATTTCCCGTTCAAAGACGCAAAACAGGTGGCAGACACAATAGTAGAGAGAGCAGGGCTTTAAAGCCTGTCTTTTTTATTTCAATTTCACTATTTTATTTTAATTATTTTGGTTTAACTATTTTAACTTCATCATTTCGATTTAGTTACTTTTTATTATTTTGATTCCATTATCTGAATTACATCGTTTCAGTTTCATCGTTTGTTTACTCTTTTCTTATCAGTCTCCTTCGTTACCGAAGTTTAATACATTATAGCCTATTATATATGAACCTAAGAGAAAAATCAAAGGCGAACCGCGCAGTGTTATCTATATTAGCTTGTTTTTTGTTAACAGATAATCTTGTTACAGATAATCTTGTTACAGAGTACTATTATTAATAGAGTATGTTGTTAATGGAATACTGCTAATAGAATATGTTGCTAACAGAATGTGCTGTTAATAGAGTGTGTTTATATGCCTCATATAATGGAACTACTGGGAAAAGCAAGAGTTGTCGTAGAAGACGGCAGGGTCGTGGAAGTCGGGATGCCGGAAATTGAATGGTGTCCTCTTTTTGCCAAGCTAAGAGAAGTCCAGAACATTACTCGGGAAGAAGTTAAAAAGAATATCGAGTCCCGAATCCGTGATGTAGGAATGTTCACGCCCGGGCGCAAACTCCTTGAGCTTGATACCTACGTGGCTTTTGGAGCCTCGGAAATTATGATGTCCGGTCTCAGAAGCGGTTTTCTTGAGACGACCGTAACTGCCTGCGAAGGGGCAGGCACCGTCATTGCTAACAACCCCGCACTTGTGCAGGGCATTGGGGGCAGGATGTCCGGGCTTATCGAAACCGAGCCCATAGATGGTATAATCGAAGGAATCCAGAAACTGGGCGGAACGGTACTCAATCCTTCAACCGCAGCCATTGATCCTGTCGGTGGAGTAAGGAAAGCTGCTGAACTTGGCTACAGAAAGATTGCCGTAACGGTAGCTGACGCGGAGACCGCAAAAAGCCTGAGAAGACTGGAAACCGAACTCGGACTTGACCTGACAATTATCGCCGTACATGTAACGGGCGTGAGCAAAGAAGAAGCGCAGGGACTTCTGGAAAACTCGGATATCGTAATTAGCTGCGCTTCAAAATACATAAGGGAACTTGCAAAACCCCTTGTCCAGGTAGCGGCTGCAATCCC
>CAYSZA010000440.1:0-1539 GCA_964435275.1 uncultured Methanosarcinales archaeon
GTGAAGCAGGTGGGCTTTACACGGATGACATAGCCGTCTTTGGTTTTAACATCGATATTGGCATCGATCCTTGAGGTCTGCCTCTTCACGATTGAGCGGACATAGTCGGTTGTGAGTTCGTGGCCCATGAGGTCAGTGGTTGCTACGTCTCCGACGACATTGTTGATCCTGAGAATGACCTTTGTGTTATTCTTGGTCATGTCGTTGGTAAGTTCCCCAACAGTGGTTTCGATATTGCGCCCTACGAGCAGGGAAGGATCTCCTGCCATAGTGTTACCGACGATGCTCCTGTTTAAGTAAGCAGGGGCTTCAATATTATACCATTCCTTGGATTTCCATCCGTCAAGCTTTCTCTGTACTTTCTTTCTTGCCAAGTGATTCCTCCGAAGTAATTTTCATTTTATGATTTTTGTTTTTATTTTGTATGTATTATTTTTGTGCAGTTTTATATGCTGCTGGTTTGTCCTGCGGCCCTCAAGCCTTTCAGTTTCTTCCGGATGCTCGGATGAGCTTTCTCCTTAATCAATGAGCGTGAATGACCTTCAGCACCTTTGCACGGAATTTACGCTGCTAGGCGCAGTGTATGGTGCTTTCAGCACTATCATTTCCCTTTCAAGATGAAATTTCCGAGTTTCTATAACGTTCCGAACCTGAACCCGTCCCCTATCTTCCGGCAGCTACAGGCTCCTGATAATCAAAAATATGATCCGGAAAATGACCAGAAGTTCTCAGAAATTAGCGGCATCTAACTAGTTAATGGCTCACTATACACATCATTTCAGTATATAAACAAATCGGTCAGAAACGCTTTCTGCCTCTTGGCTAAAAAAGGGAAATGTAAAAGTTTAAAGGAAAAGTTTAAAAGAAAAATTAAAAGGAAAAAGTTTAAAGGAAGCGGATACCTTTCGGCATTTCGCCAACCCTCTTCCTGAATTCCTCAGGCCAGTTTGCAGGGTCAAGCCCTTTCTGTGCAAGGAAGACCGCGGCCCATCTCTCAAGCCCGACTCCCGAACAGCCTGACCAGAGTTCTTCCCCGGACTGGAGTTTCACATTGAAACCTTTGGGATACTTGTCTCCATTGATGCTTACGTTCTGGAACTCAAGCCATTCCCCGTCCGGTCCACGGTAAGGCAGGCAGGCTTCGTAATCGGTTGTTCCAACAGTGTTTTCCTCTGCGAGCCCGAGCAGTCCTTCCTGTGCCATAAACCAGGGGGTAACTCTTGCTTTTCTCCATTCGATGTCCAGGATGTCATTGAAGATGTGCATATAACGGTCGTGCAGTTCTTCTGCACACTTAATTACCTCTTCTTTTGTCCCGATCCAGACAATCTCTATCCTGTGGAACTCATCGACCCTTTCTATCCCATGGATTCCACCACTCTCGTACCTGTGGGAGGTGCCTGACCTGTCAAAGACCTTTACAGGAATCTCCTCATTCGGAAGTGTTTCCCCTGTTACGTACATCCAGAAAGGAGGACACTGAGCATAGGCCATGCCTCCGATCGGCTCTCCGATCTTTTCCTTGATCAGTTTTGTGGG